>CAKZNY010000140.1 GCA_937132145.1 uncultured Paracoccaceae bacterium
CGATGTGGCCGGCTTTAACGCGATCAGTGATTCGCTGTCTTTGGGCCAGGCAACTGTTACAGTTGCATCCGCTGGTGCCGAGCAGATCACCGATTTGTTGATACAGATGAAAGAAAAAGTTGTTTCTGCGACTGGTGAGAATGTTGACCACACAAAAATTGCGGCCGACGTTACCGAGCTGAAAAACCAGATCACATCGGTTATTGCGGCGTCCCAGTTTAACGGCTCTAACCTGCTTAATTCTTTGGGTGGTGATATGACTATTCTTTCATCTCTTGACCGGGATGCTGCTGGTGTCGTCACGGCGAGCAATATCACTGTTTCTTCAGTGGATTTCCAGCTTGGCCTTGACCTTACCACCGTCGATGTTTCAACGTCCGCTGCTGCGGATACGTCATTGGCGGCAATTGAAGCGCTCATCCAAACAGCCGTCGATGGTACGGCTGCACTGGGTGCTTCGCAGAAGCGTATTGAGGATCAGGGCAACTTCGTTTCCAAGCTAACGGACGCTATGAAATCCGGTATCGGCGCACTTGTTGACGCGGACATGGAGGCAGCTTCGGCGCGCCTTCAGGCTCTACAGGTCCAACAGCAGCTGGGTGTTCAGGCGCTGTCGATTGCGAATCAGGGCGCTCAGTCCATCCTGTCGTTGTTCAGGTAATGCAATAGATTCGGGCGGGACCGTCTCGCCCGAATTATTTCATGCATCACCCACCTGATTGAAAGTCGGGTAGTAACAGGAGAACTCTGAATGAACATCGCGGCTCTTGCGCGCTCTGCATACTCGGATGCTTCAGCACCGATCAAAACCGAACGTAGCACAGAATATCAAATTTTTTCGCAGATCACACATCGATTAACCAAGACCTCAACGGAGGATATTACAAGCTTTATCGACTTGGCCGAGGCAATTCACGAAAACCGGCGACTTTGGACGATACTTGCATCCGATGTCGTGGACAAAGAAAACGGCCTTCCGGCACAGCTTCGCGCACAAATATTTTATCTGGCGGAGTTTACAGAAAACCACAGCCGCAAAGTCTTGGCTAAAGAGGCGACGGTGGACGCTTTGGTTGAAATCAACACGGCTATTATGCGTGGCTTGCGCGCTGGTGGGGCGGCATCATGAGCGGGTTGGTCATTAAACTTCGTCCATCAGAGCGCATTCTGATCAATGGTGTCGTTGTCCAAAACGGGGACAGGCGTGCCAAGTTGAATATCCTCACTCCAAACGCAAATGTGTTGCGGTTACGGGATGCAATTCACCCTGATGATGTCAAAACACCCGTAAAGCGGGTTTGTTACATCGCCCAAATGATTTTGGCTGGCGAGGCAGACCCGGTTAAAGGGCGTGATCAACTATTAAGCGGTATCGAGCAACTAAGTCAGGTTTTTACCGACCCAGACAGCAGAATGCGGTTGGATATAGCCACAGAGAACGTTGTAAATAATAAAACGTATCCAGCCCTGAAAGCTTTGCGCGGACTGTTGAGCCGTGAGCAAAGGCTAATGGAGCGGGCCTTATGAATGGATTTCAACCGATAGTTCCTCAAACCGGTTATGTCGGTTGGCGATTTCTTGAGCGAACTGCGGAAACGCAGCGTTTGACTTTTGAAAAATCGCCAGAACTGTTGCGCGATCTGGAGTACTTCAAAGAAAACATTAGCAAAGCCACTACAGCCGAGGATCTCGTGAACGATCGTCGGCTGTTGAAGGTTGCGCTTGGTGCTTTTGGCTTAGGAGACGATCTTAATAAGCGCGCGTATGTACTAAAGGCCCTCGTTGAGGGAACGGATGCGGATGATTCTTTTGCAAACCGGATGGTAGACAAGCGGTATCAGGACCTCTCGAAGGCATTCGGGTATGGAAATCAGTTTGGAGCGCGTGTTGCGCGATCAGATTTTGTTGAAAGCATTATAGCCCCCTACAAAGTTCAAAAGTTTGAAATCGCAGTCGGAGAGAGCGATTCGTCAATGCGTTTTGCAATGGTTTTTATTCGCGAAATCGGCGAATTTGCAAACTCTGATAACGCCGATGGCTCCGCGTGGTTCAAAGTAATGGGTAACCCGCCGCTGCGCAAAATTTTTGAGACGGCGTTCGGATTACCAATATCATTTGGTCTGTTGGACGTTGATAAGCAACGTGATATATTTCGAGAAAAATCCAGACAACTTTTTGGCGATAGCTCCCTTGCGGTTTTTAAGGAAAGCGAGAACGTTGATAAAATGTTACGAACATTTTTCGTGAGAAAACAGATATCCGAAAATTATGGAGCAAATGTTCCGGGATCAACCGCGTTAACGCTTCTTAGGAATTCCGCTGCTGGTATGGCCAGTTTCTTTCAGTCTCGTTTGTAGCTCAAAGGTATTGCGGGGCGGTCAATTTGACCGGCTCCAAGGTTTATGGCTTCAATCAGGATGATTAAGTATTTCGGTAAGCAACGTGAAACTTTCGGTAATAGTTTCCGGGCCATTTTTGGCAAAAAACAGTTCCAGCTTCGGGTACAGTGAAATCGCTTCGTCGATTTCTTCGGAGGAACCCTTCGCATATAGGCCTGTATGAATCATAGGAGCCGCTTTTTCATAAATACTCAGCATTTTTCTGGCAGCACCAATCGTCATATTTTCTTCTGGCGTAGCGCTTGCAGGCAAGCAGCGGGAAACACTTCGGGTTATGTCAATTGCGGGGAACCGCCCACTTTCGGCGATTTCCCGCTCCAAAATTATGTGTCCATCCAGAACGCCACGGGTAATATCCGCGATTGGTTCCTCCATGTCAGATCCTGCAACTAGAACGGAAAATATGGCGGTGATGTCACCCGCGCCTTCTGGGCCAGGGCCCGCGCGTTCAGCCAAACTTGCGATCAGGTTTGCGGTCGATGGAGGAAAGGCGCGCAAACTTGGGGCCTCACCAGCTGTTAAGGCCACCTCCCGATGGGCTTCGGCAAAGCGGGTAATCGAATCCATAAGCAGTAAAACGTGTTTACCCTGGTCGCGAAAGTATTCGGCGACCGCCATGGCCGTCCAGGCCGCACGGCGTTTAACCAATGGGGATTGATCTGAGGTTGCAACAATTACTACGGCGCGTTTCATGCCCTCAGGTCCCAAAACGTGTTCCGTGAATTCTTTCAGTTCGCGTCCCCGTTCGCCGATTAACGCGATAACGACGATGTCACAATCTAGCCCCCGCGCCATTTCCGCTAAAAGTGAAGATTTTCCGACGCCGGATCCCGCAAAAATACCGATTCGCTGCCCTTGGGCGATAGGCAAAACCGTATTAAAAATCGCGAGCGAGGTGTTCAGGCGGGCCCCAAGAGATCGCCGAGTTGCAGCCTCGGGCGGGGTGCGCCGTAAAGGCACGCTCTTTTCGCCACGATAGAGGGGGCGTCCGTCCAAAGCCTCGCCGAACGCATCAATGATTCGACCCACCCACGCCTCGGAGGGGTGGATGCTATTTGTATAATTTAATTCCACCAAATCACCGATCGCAATCCCGTCACTTGGCCCGTAAGGCATTACAAGTACGTAGTTTTTTTCCAGCGCGATGATCTCTCCAGAAATGCGCGTGTTGCCAGATTTTGTGATTATAATCTGGTCGCCTACGTGTCCGTGAACAGATAGGCCGCCAATGCGAATGGCCGCAGTGTCAACCGATACCACCTGTCCGAATCGCCGCGATGCGGGAATGGCGCGCAGGGCGGTTTGTAGCGGCTTGAAGTCAGTAAACATGGTTAATCCTTTATTTCGGGTCTGCTTACCTTTTGTTCACACTAAATGGTTAAGAATCACCTTATGCATAGCAAGGGAGAAGCCCTAAATTGAAATTTGACATCGGAATTTTGCAGATGGCCCAGAATTTGGCGGTCCACGCATCGGCACGCCAGTCGGTCATCGCACAGAATATCGCCAACGCCGATACGCCTGGATATAAGGCGCGGGATATGGCGACGTTTGCGGACAGCTTTCGCGAAACTGCGTACATGCGGGCGAGTAGTAGCCCCGTTCGGGCGGGGCACATCGCGCTTGGTACAGAGAGGTCAGGTGGCGATATTTTCGAGTCGGCGGAATTCGGCGCTGAATCACCGAACGGTAATACCGTCTCGTTGGAAGATCAGCTCGTGCGGGCAGCAGATGTTAAGTATCAACACGATCTGGCGCTGGGCATTTACTCAAAATCCATGAACATTCTTCGCACTGGCATGGGCCGGATAAGATAGGGAGCGCAAAATGGGTGATCTTCTAAGCACTATGGCGTCAAGCGTAAGTGGCATGTCGGCACAGGCCGCCAGGTTGCGGTTGGTTTCAGAGAATATCGCGAACGCGGATACTCCGGGGTATCGCCGCAAGTTGGTTCCGTTTGAACAAATTGTTGACGGTGCAGGGGCGGTCCGAACGGGTGCCGTTCACCTCGACACCTCTAGTTTGGAGCGGGTGTATGAACCGAGCCACCCCATGGCGGGTCCGGATGGGTATTACGAGAGCTCCAATGTCAATTTAATGATCGAAATCGCAGATGCCCGCGAGGCGCAACGGTCTTACGAGGCCAACCTGCGGATGTTTGACCAAGCAAGGCAGATGACATCGTCACTGCTTGAATTACTGCGTCGCTAGAAAGGCGAAAATAATGGATAAAACGGCACATATTGCGTCACAATTATATACCAACGCCCAGAATATCGCGCGCCCGACAAAGGCTGAATCGGGCGGATCGGATTTGTTTGCGCAGGTCGCGACGGATTTCATGGACACCATGCGTGCGGGTGAAGAAGCCGCCAAAGCCGGTATGATCGGCACGGCCGACGCGCATTCGGTAGTGCTGGCGTTGGCAGCCAGCGAGTTGGCGATCGAAACGGCGGTGACGGTTCGCGACAAGGTTGTCGAGGCCTATCAGGAAATTCTGCGAATGCCTGTCTGATGAGTGAGACCGAAATTTTTGACGTACTCCGCGAAGGTTTGTGGGTTGCGCTGATCGTTTCTCTGCCCGTTTTGGGCGTCGCGTTGCTTGTCGGAATCGTGATCGGCCTTTTTCAGGCACTGACGTCAATTCAAGAGATGACATTGACGTTTGTACCGAAACTCGCCGCGATCGTGGCCGTATTTTGGCTGTCGATGGGGTATTCTGGACAGTTATTGGTGAACTTTTACAAAGATCAGATCATCGAGAATATCACGCGCGGATATTGAGGAAATTTTAACTTCTGCACCTGTATAACGATTCTACTGGGCAAGAATGCCAGATATAATGGAGTTTCAGCAAATGGAAACAACGGGATATATTGCGCTAACCCGCCAATCAGGACTGTTGAAAGAACTTCAGGTGGTTGCAAACAACATCGCCAATATCTCGACCACGGGTTTCCGGCGCGAAGGCGTGGTTTTTGCGGAAGAGGTGCGCGCATTGAATGCGGAGGGCGGCGGGATCGCCATGACCTCGGCACGAGTGCGGTTTACGGATGCGGATACGGGCAGCACGACCCAAACGGGTGGCATGTTTGATTTTGCGATCGATGGTCCCGGATTCTTTATGGTCGAAACACCCGCCGGCGAGCGCCTTACACGCGCGGGCAGTTTTTCCACGAATGCTGAAGGTGATCTGGTATCGATGACAGGCTATCGCGTGCTGGATTCTGGCGGTTCGCCGATTTTCATCCCGCCTGATGCTGGCAAAGTCGGCGTTGCGCAGGACGGCACCATATCTATTGGCGGCCGCCCAATCGCGCAGATCGGTATATTCGAGGTTGAAAACCCGCAAATGCTTTTGCGCGAAGATGGCGTTCTATTCCGTTTCGAGGCCGAGGCTAATCCCGCCGAAAACTCCCGCGTAATGCAGGGGTTTCTTGAGGGATCGAATGTCAATGCGGTAACCGAAATAGCACGCCTGATAGAGGTCCAACGCGCATACGAGCTTGGCCAGAACCTTCTTGATAGTGAGGACGAACGCATTCGGTCCAGCATTCGTACGCTCGGCCGGATTGTATAAACAGGAGAAATCAAAATGATAGCTTTGAAAATTGCAGCAACAGGGATGCTCGCCCAGCAGATGCGGGTTGAGGTGATCGCGAACAACCTCGCGAATATGAACACGACGGCTTACAATCCGCGCCGCGCCGAGTTTACGGATTTGCATTACCAGCAGATTCAACGAGCCGGGACGATAAGTGCTGCGGATGGTTCGATCCTGCCTGCGGGAGTTCAGCTGGGAATGGGCGTGAAGCCTTCGGCCATATCGATGGATGTGGCACAAGGGGCGCTGAAACAGACTGGCGGCGAGCTGGATTTAGCGATTGAGGGGGCTGGATATTTAGAGGTCGCGCTGCCGTCAGGCGGTACCGGGTATACGCGCGACGGGGCGTTGAAGCTGACGGGCGATGGGCAAATTGTGACCTCTGCCGGGTATCCGGTCATGCCTGATATCACTGTGCCAGACGACGCCCGCGATTTGTCGATCAACGCCGACGGCGAGATTTACGCGTATTTTCAAGACCAGATTGATGCGCAATTCATCGGCCAATTGACCTTGGCGGGTTTCACCAATGAAAAAGGGTTGGAGGCAATCGGAGGTAACCTTTATCGTGAAACTGCGGCCTCGGGTACAGCGCGAGTTGGCGAGGCAGGGAAAGACGGGTTGGGACAATTTCGTCAAGGATACCTTGAGCAAAGTTCGGTCGATCCGGTTCGCGAGCTCACCGAATTGATCGAGGCCCAGCGTGGATACGAGCTGAACGCCAAAGTTATCACAGCCGCCGACCAAATGCTTAGCGCGACTACACAAATTCGCTGATGAAAAACCTGTTTTTGGGCATATTTCTGCTGTTCGCATCAGTACTCGCGGTGGGTGCACAGACGGTGGTTGCCGCGCATGCAATTCGGGCGCGCAGCATTATTATGCCGGAAGATTTGGTGGTTCTCGACAAAGATACTATCGGTGGAATTGCGGATGCAGCCGATATCATAGGGAAAGAAGCGCGGGTCAATTTATATGCAGGGCGGGTTATTCGGGCCTCTGAAATCGGGCCGCCTGCAATACTGGAACGAAATCAACTGGTTATTATGGTTTACAGTATTGGACTGTTATCAATCACAGCCGAGGGCCGTGTATTGGACCGCGCAGGTGTGGGTGAATTGGTCCGCGTGATGAACTTGGATTCTCGCGTTACGGTGACAGGCCGCGTGCTGTTTGACGGTAGAGTCGAGGTCAGTTCATGAGTTCACGATGGCTTTTCGTTTTTGTATTCCTGATTGCGGGATGCGTTTCTCTTGACGAGGTCGGAAGAGCACCTGAGTTGACCGTAATCGGGCAGGGTAATGGCATCGGAATTTCTGCCGCGCGTGTTGCGATTGCGGTGCCGCCGCCGGCGATGCCAATTCAAAGTTATAGCCAAGGCTCGCTGTGGAATTCGGGACCATCGTCCCTGTTCGGCGACAGGCGGGCGCGGAATTTGGGTGATATATTAACCGTAGTGATCGAAATTGACGATCAGGCGCAGATATCCAACAGGTCGGGGCAGTCTCGGTCTGGTTCCGGGACGATGAGCATTGGGGCGTTGATGGGGTTGCCGGATTTGATATCTGGTATTTTTCCCGAAGGGACAAGTCTTGATCCGGCCGCAAATTTTTCATCGACATCTACATCGGCGGGGGATGGCAGTGTTTCGCGCAATGAAAAAATCACATTGCGTATAGCAGCGACAGTGATCCGTGTTTTGGCGAATGGGCATCTGGTGATTAGTGGGTTGCAAGAGGTTCGGGTAAACTTTGAGCTGCGGGAATTACAAGTTGTGGGAATCGTACAGCCTGAAGATATCTCGCGCAGGAACGAGATCACTTATGACAAAATTGCCGGTGCGCGGATTTCGTACGGCGGGCGAGGGCGAATAAGTGATGTTCAGCAACCGCGATATGGGCAGCAGATTTTCGAAATTTTGGCACCGTTCTAGGGGGTGGTATGGGTAAAATTCTTCCAATTTTGATCGTTCTTTTCGGCCTTGGTGCTGGCGCGGGTGCGGGGATATTTCTGCGCCCAGCCCCGATGATGAACGAGGCGTGTCAGGATGGCGGTTCCTGTGATAAAAAAGTGGTCGAAGATGCAGATTATGGCGAAGAGACTGAACCAGATTTAAACAATGTATATTACGTGAAGCTTAGCAGACAGTTTGTAGTTCCGGTGGTGAAAGGCAGTAAGGTTTCTTCGATGGTTGTGATGTCGTTGTCGATTGAAACGACACCAGCGGTTGGGGATATCGTGTTCGCCAGGGAGCCGAAATTGCGGGATGCGTTGCTTCGGGTGATGTTCCTCCATGCGAATTCCGGCGGGTTTGACGGGCAATTTACCAGCAGTGAGGCAATGAAAGATCTGCGCGGCTCGCTTCTAGAAGCAGCGCGGAAAGTTATCGGAGATGATATATATAGTGTGCTGGTCACTGATATTTTGCGCCAAGATATTTAGGTGTCGAGTGGAGGCTCGGTGCTGATACCTTGCAGCTCGATAAATTTTTCCAGTAATTCAAAACTGTCGTCCAGAAACTGCCCGTAGGATTCCAGCCAGAAGGCAGCGGGTTTTAGGGCGTTGGGGTCGAGGCGGCACCATTTCTCGCGACCAGATTTGTGTTGGGTAATCAATCCGGCTTTTGCCAAAACCTGGATGTGCTTGGAAACGGCGGCCAAGGATATATCGAATGGCGCGGCGATTTCTTTTACGGTCAGGTCGCCTTCTAGCAACATCAACAGAATTGCGCGCCTTGTCTGGTCGGACAAAGATGCGAAAATGGCGTTTAGCCGACTATTTGAATCTTCAACCATGTGATTGACTATAGGGGCGCCAAAAAAATGATCAACCAAACAGTTGATTTTCCAGTTGCAAAGATTCCTGAAGGTCAGGCTGTGCCAGCTCGCCGCATGCAGAATAAATCTATATAATACAGATAGTTACGTCGTAGCGAAGCCTACTCACATATGCTTGACACAGCACGCTCACATACATATTGTCCGCCCGAATGCTCCCGATAGGGAATCTGTGTATTTAGAGACTGGAAAGGGAGGTATTGGATGACCGATACACCAGACCCGGAAAAACTCGAAGTACTGGATCAGCGGATCAAGGCGGCGAAAGCCGCGATTGCGCCCGCCCCGATACGGGAGAGCAAGTACGAAAAGGTCAGTTTGGCTTGGCGTATGGTTTTAGAGCTCGTCATCGGAATGGCGATGGGCATGGGTATTGGGTTTGGGCTGGATAGCCTGATCGGGACGCTCCCGATCTTCCTGATACTGTTTTCGTTGTTGGGCTTCGCGGCCGGTATTCGCGTTATGATGCGGACCGCCGAGGAAGTTCAGAGGCAAAAGGTCGCGCGAGTGGCCAAGAATGAAACGGCCCAGAAGGGTCAAAAGTGAGGATAAATCGTGTCGACAGATACTACGACTGAAGAAGCGACAAGCGGTTTCAACATCCAACCGATGAAGCAGTTCGAGATTCATCCGTTGTTTGGTGACGGCGCTATCCATTGGTACACGCCAACGAACGCAGCTCTTTGGATGGGGCTGGCTGTTTTTTGCGCTTACCTTCTGTTGGTTGTCGGCTCCCGTGGCCGCGCAATGGTTCCAAGTCGCAGCCAGTCTGTTGCCGAAATGACGTACGGTTTCGTTCGCAAGATGATCGAAGACATTACGGGCAAAGAAGGCCTGAAATATTTCCCGCACATCATGACCGCTTTCTTGTTCATCCTGTTCGCAAACCTGCTCGGCTTATTGCCCTACAGCTTTTCGACCACGTCACAAATTGCTGTTACCGGCGTTTTGGCGATGACCGTTTTCCTAACGGTAACAATTTTGGGCTTCGTGATAAACGGCCCCGGTTTCATCAAGCTCTTCTGGGTTTCCAGCGCGCCGTTGGCCTTGCGCCCCGTGCTGTTCCTGATCGAGCTGATTTCGTATTTTGTCCGCCCCGTCAGCCATTCCATCCGTCTTGGTGGAAACCTTATGGCTGGTCACGCGGTGGTCAAAGTGTTCGCTGGCTTTGCCGGCGCACTGGGGATTGGGGCTATTATCCCGATAACCGCAATTGTCGCGGTCTACGGCCTCGAACTACTCGTAGCCTTCATTCAGGCTTATGTTTTCACAATCTTGACTGTGGTGTACCTAAAAGATGCGTTGCATCCGGCACACTAGGGTTAACAAACTAATCTAGTTATTCGAAAAAAGGAGAATACTATGGAAGGCGATATCGCAGTAATGGGTCAAATGATCGGTGCAGGCTTGGCCAGTATCGGCATGGGCGGCGCTGGCATCGGTGTGGGTTTGGTTGCAGGTAACTTCCTGTCCGGCGCACTTCGCAATCCGGCAGCAGCTGGCGAACAGACAGCAACGTTGTTCATCGGCATCGCGTTTGCGGAAGCACTGGGGATCTTCTCGTTCCTCGTAGCCCTTCTGCTTATGTTTGCTGTTTAAGCAAAACGCAGAACTGCGGTCACGATACGCGTGGCCGTATATGGATTGCATCGGGCTGCGCTAGACGTAGCCCGCCCTGCTATCGGAGAATATTATGGCAGTTCAAGACGTCGCACTGGCAGTTGAGGCCTCCAAACCCGGAATGCCACAGCTCGATTTTTCGACATATCCGAACCAGATTTTCTGGTTGGTGGTGTCGATTGTCGTATTGTATTTCATCGTCTCCAAAGTGGCCCTGCCACGTATTGGTTCGGTGATCGAGGATCGGCATAACGCCATCGCAAACGATATTGAACAGGCTTCTGAATTCAAACGCAAAGCCGAAGAAGCCGAGGCAGCCTACAACGCCGCCCTGACTGAGGCCCGCGCACAAGCGATGCACATCGCAGGTGTTGCCAAAGCCGAGATCAAAGCGGATGTCGACGCGGCAATCGCCAAGGCTGACGCAGAAATTGCGGCCAAATCTGCCGAATCCGCGGTGCGTATCGACGAGATTCGTGCAAGCGCATTGAAAAGCATCGAAGAAGTTGCAGGCGCTGTGGTCAATGACATTATTGCTGCAATCATGCCGACAACCTCGGATGAAAAAGCAACCAAAGCAGCCGTTGCTGCACGTCTGAAAGGGTAGCACATGATGAAACGTATTTTCCTCGCGGCTACTTTGCTGGCCACTCCGGCGTTCGCGGCCGTCGAGGGCACCGCATGGTACAGCCTGAACGACACAGATTTTGTTGTTCTAATCGCCTTCACCATCTTCCTCGGCGTTTTGCTTTACTTCGGTGTTCCGAAGATGCTGACAAAAATGCTGGATGAGCGCTCGGAAGGTATCAAAACTGAAATCGACGAAGCGCGTGCTCTTCGCGAAGAAGCCCAGACCATTCTGGCGTCTTTCGAGCGTAAGCACAAAGAGGTCGAGGCTCAGGTTGAAGGCATCATCGCGCATGCTAAAACCGAAGCCCAGATCGCTGCCGATGCGGCCAAAGCTGATCTGAAAGACAGCATTGCGCGTCGCTTGCAGGCTGCTATTGACCAGATCGCCTCTGCTGAAGAATCGGCGGTTCGTGAAGTCAAAGACAAAGCGGTTAGCATCGCGATTGCGGCGGCTGGCGAAGTTATCGCGGCGAACATGTCGGCCAAAGATGCTGGCGGGTTGGTTGACGATGCTATCAAAGTTGTCGGCGCTAAACTGCACTAAGATTTGCAACAGATTGATTTGAAAAACCCGGCCATTGTGTCGGGTTTTTTATTGCGCGGGCAACCGTTTCATCGCCCATTCGGCTGCGTCCCGAACAACCGCGTCGTCGTCGTTCAGCAAGGCTTGTACGGATTCGTGCAGGCCAACCTCGCCTGAATTCCCAATCGCATAAAGAACATTTCGTACAAACCGGTTACGCCCGATCCGCTTGATCGGCGATCCGCTGAACACCTCGCGGAAACTTGCGTCATCCAGTGCAACCAGATGTTCCAGCTTCGGAAATTGCAGTTCAATCCGCGCCCAATAGTTTGCATCCTTGGCAACACTAGCAAACTTGTTCCAAGGGCAAACCGCCAGACAATCATCGCACCCGTAAATCCGGTTGCCCAACATCGGGCGTAACGCCTCGTCAATCGGGGCGGCGCATTCAATCGTCAGATAGGAAATGCACTTCCGCGCGTCCAGTTTATACGGCCCAACGAACGCGTTCGTCGGACAAATATCCAGACATTTCGTGCAATTACCGCAGTGATCTTCTTCGGGTGTGTTCTTGGTGAAATCTAGCGTTGTGAAAATCGCCCCAAGAAAAAACCAACTGCCCTGCTCGCGGCTGACCAGATTGGAATGCTTCCCCTGCCAGCCTAATCCCGCAGCCGCCCCCAAGGGTTTTTCCATCACGGGCGCCGTATCAACGAAAACCTTGATGTTGCCACCAGCCTGTTCAAGCAGCCAACGCCCGACCCGTTTCAGCCGCTTCTTGACCAGATCGTGATAATCCCGATTGCGCGCATAAACCGAGATGTTACCGCGATCCTGCATCTCCAATAGCCGCAAGGGATCATCGGCTGGTCCGTAATTTTCCGTTAACATGATCACCGAGCGCGCTTCGGGCCACAGCTCGGAAGGGTCCCCACGCCAGTGCTGGCGCTCCGCCATCCATTGCATGTCACCGTGATAACCACCCTCGACATAGGCCTGAAGTCGCGCCGCCGCCTCGGGAATTGCGTCCGGTGAACAAACGCCAAAATCGGAAAACCCTTCATACAGCGCATGTTCGCGAAGGCGCCGCAAAAGATCGTCGTTTTCGGCCGCGCTCACCTAGAAATCCAGATCGGCGTAATGCGGTGGCGGCACAAACCCCGGCACCAGATCGGACAGCAAAGGTCGAAAAGCCGGGCGGGATTTGATTTTGGAATACCAATCATGCACCGCTTGATTGCGCGCCCAATCGACATCGCTGACATAATCAAGGCAACTAAGCTGCGCCGCCGCCGAAAAATCCGCAATGGACATCCTGTCCCCGGCCAACCAGCGCCGTTGCTCCAACAGCCAACCCATGTAATCGAGGTGATATTTGATGTTTTTTGCACCCGCTTTAATGCGCGAACTATCAGGATATCCAGTTTTCATCAGCTTCTTGTTGATGCGCTCATAAAGCAGATTAACCGTAACCTCATGGTGGAATTTATCATCAAACCAAGACGCCAACCGTCGCGCTTCCGCCCGATCAGCAGGATCAGAGGGCAGCAACGGCACCGCTGGATATACCTCTTCCAGATACTCGAAAATCGCCGAGGATTCCGCCAAAATCAACCCGTCAACCTTCAACATCGGCACTTTTCCCGATGGGTTTTGCCGCAGATAATCCAGCCGCCGATCCCACGGAAACTCAACCACCAGATCTACATCGATTTTCTTTTCAGCCAATACCAGCCGGATTTTTCGGCAAAAAGGGGAAAGAGGCATGTGATAAAGGCGCAGCATTGGGAATTCCTGAAATTGAAGAACTCCCCTTCATTAGCCCAAATTCTCAATAATTCAAGGAGAAGCTTTTGGTAAAAAGCAATCCGCACGGCCTTCATCCCGTAAAGTTGTCGCCCCGATCGCAATCCGGCTGGCACGTCTTTGCATCGTCGTCGAAAGACTACCCGCCGCGCGTACTTTAGGGTTGGGCAGCACCACAGCCAGCCGCGCCGCATCAGCCACCCGCAGGTCTTTTGGGTCATGCCTAAAATGCTTGGCGATTGCCGCATCAACCCCGAAAATCCCCTCGTCGAATTCGGCGACATTCAGGTAAACCTCCATAATTCGCCGTTTGCTCCATAGGCTTTCGATCAGCACGGTAACGCCTGTTTCCAGCCCTTTTCTCAACCAGCTACGGCCAGGCCAAAGGAACACGTTTTTGGCGACCTGTTGCGATATTGTCGACGCCCCGCGCCCCGATCCACCTTCCAACGCCGTCGCGATAGCGTCAAAATCAAACCCGTTATGTGCACAGAAATTTGCATCCTCGGCGGCGGCAACGGCCAGCGGAATGTAGATCGACATGTCTTCTAAATTCCGCCAGTCTTTGCGAATAACGCCCAACCTATTGTATTCACTGAACATCAGATAAGTTAACGGCGGGTTTATCCATTTGAAAACTGACACCAGAATAGTGGAAATCAGCAGAATTATCAGCGAAAACTTTATAAAGGGACGCACCAACCACACCACCACGCGTACCGGCATGAACCAGTCGCGTTTGGGCTTCGGTTCTACCGGAACCTCTGCGGGTTTAGATGGTGGTCGTCTTGCCATGGTGTGGTCCGAAGTTGCCTCCGGACCAGCAAGTATCAGGCTGACACCGCAGTTTCAACATCGCTAAGCGGATGGGAAAGGCGCGTCAGCATTTCTTTAGGGCAAAGCTGCTTGAACTTCGGTAACATTTCGGACCAACGCAACAGGATTTTTTCGCCCTGAACGCTGCCGGTTTCCGCAACGTGCTGCTCGATCAAACCCTTCAGCTGGGCCTCCCAATGTGCGGATTGCACGGGTTGAACTATCAGGGTTTCCATATTCGTCCGCGTCTCCACCTCACCATCGAGGTCCAGAATGTAGGCCATGCCACCGGTCATCCCCGCGCCGAAATTGTCGCCAATCGGCCCGATAATTACGGCAACACCACCGGTCATGTACTCGCAACCGTTCGATCCACATCCCTCGATTACCACCTCGGCCCCCGAGTTTCGCACACAGAATCGCTCGCCCGCGCGGCCATTGGCAAACAGCTTGCCGGCCGTTGCGCCGTAAAGAACCGTGTTGCCGATAATCGTGTTATCCGCCGCTACCAATGGGCATCCCAGTCGGGGCTGAATCGTAATCATACCCCCCGAAAGCCCTTTGCCGACGTAATCATTTGCGTCACCGGAGACTTGAATTTTCAAGCCAGGTACTGCGAAGGCACCCAAAGATTGCCCCGCAGAGCCAGTCAGTTTGATGGTCAAATGGTCGGGTTGCAACGAATTGAGCATCCCGAATTTGCCCACAATATGGCTGGAAACCCGCGTGCCGACAGAACGGTGCGTGTTTTGCACGGAATAGGAAAGCTGCATCTTTTCGCCGTCGTTGAAGAACGGTTGTGCATCCTCCACGATCTGCGCGTCCAGTGTGTCGGGTACGGATTGACGCTCGCGGTCACGATCATACTTAATCTCGCCCGCCTCGCTTGCGGAAATCAACAGCGGGTTCAAATCCAGATCATCCAGATGCGCCGAGCCGCGCGAAACCTGCGTTAGCAAATCTGCCCGCCCGATAACTTCCTGAAGGCTCCGCACCCCGAGGGAGGCTAGAATTTCTTGCACTTCTTGTGCATAGAACGTGATCAGGTTGACGACCTTATCCGCCGTTCCTGTGAACTTCTTACGCAGTTTCGGGTCCTGCACACAAATCCCGACAGGGCAGGTGTTCGACTGACATTGGCGCACCATAATGCACCCCATGGAGATAAGCGCGGCGGTGCCGATGCCGTATTCTTCGGCGCCCATCATCGCGGCAATCACGATATCACGGCCCGTGCGCAACCCCCCGTCGGTGCGCAAAGTCACGCGGTCCCGAAGGTTGTTCAGCGCCAAAACCTGATGCGTTTCGGTTAGCCCCATTTCCCAAGGCAGGCCCACATATTTGATCGAGGTCGCAGGCGACGCCCCCGTACCACCATTGTGCCCCGAGATCAAAATCACATCCGCCTTGGCCTTCGCAACACCAGCCGCAATGGTTCCAACGCCGCTTGAGGCCACCAGTTTCACGCAAACCTTACAGCGTGGGTTGATCTGTTTGAGGTCGTAGATAAGCTGCGCCAAATCCTCGATCGAATAAATATCGTGGTGTGGAGGCGGTGAAATCAGCGTCACACCGGGGGTCGAATGCCGCAAACGCGCGATCAACTCGGTCACCTTGATGCCGGGCAACTGCCCACCCTCACCAGGTTTCGCCCCTTGGGCAACCTTGATCTCCAGCTCCTCGCATTGGTTCAGATATTCGGCGGTTACACCGAAACGACCAGACGCCACCTGCTTGATTTTTGCTGATGGATTATCGCCGTTGGGTTCGGGGTGGAAATGCGCGGGGTCTTCGCCGCCCTCGCCGGAATCCGACTTCGCGCCGATCCGGTTCATCGCCACGTTCAGCGTTTTATGCGCCTCGGGGCTAAGCGCACCCAGTGACATGCCCGGCGTTACAAACCGCTTACGGATCGAGGTGATGCTTTCCACCTCGTCCACCGAAATCGGTGCGTTTGCAGGCTTGAAGTCCAGCAAATCACGCAAATGTATGGGCGGTCGGGACCGCATATCCTTGGAATATTGCTTGAACAGATCATACGAGCCGCGATCGCAGGCCGCCTGCAACAGGTGCATGGCTTGCGCTTCCCACGCATGGGTTTCGCCAGATTTACGCGCCTTATAGAACCCGCCGATAGGCAAAATATCCTGCCCTTTCAGCCAGCCAGTTGCGTGTACTTTTAATGCGGCACGTTGAATGCCCGTGATCCCGATACCGGAAATCCGGCTGTGCATTCCGGGGAAAAACTCGGCTACCATGGCACGAGAAAGCCCCACGGCCTCGAAGTTCAGACCGCCGCGATAAGACGAAATCACGGAAATTCCCATCTTCGACATAATTTTCAGCAGGCCTTGATTGATCGCCTCGCGGTACTGCTCTTTGGCCTCGTCCAACGTGCAATCCAGCAACCCGCGATCAATCCGGTCCGCAAGCGAATCCAGCGCCAGATACGCGTTAACTGTCGTCGCACCAGCAGCAATCAATACGGCAAAATAGTGCGGGTCGATACATTCAGCCGAGCGCACGTTCAGCGAAGTAAACGTCCGCAGCCCTTTTTGCACCAGCCAGCTATGCACCGCAGACGTCGCCAGGATCATCGGAATCGCCACGCGTTCTGCACTTTGATCTGTATCCGTCAGCACAATATGCGCGGTTCCGGCACGAATGGCTTCTTCCACTTCGGCCTGAATTCGATAGAGGCCTTCTTGCAAGCCCTCCGTGTCATCAACCGCAAATGTACAGTCGATGGTCGCCGCAGTATCGCCGAAATACTTCATCATCGCCCAGAAACGTCCGTTAGAAACAAACGGGCTGTCCAGCGTCAGAATTTCGGTCTGGCTGCCGTCTTGATCCAGCACATTCTTCAAATTCCCGAACCGCGTCTTCAGGCTCATCACCCGAAATTCACGCAAACTGTCGATCGGAGGGTTCGTGACTTGCGAAAAATTCTGCCGGAAAAAATGGCTTAACGGGCGATAGCGTTCGGACAGGACAGCCGAAGGCGTATCATCGCCCATCGAGGCTAAAATTTCTTTACCATCCTCCGCCATCGGATGCAGGATCATCTCCAACTCCTCGATGGTATAGCCCGCCGCGATTTGCCGTGTTCGCAAATCCGCGCCGGTAAACGTTGCCTTTTCATCAGCCCCGTCGGTGATTTCCTCAAGGTCGGTAATCGCCTTGACCCACTCGCCAAACGGCGACGAGGCGGCCAGCATATCTTTCATGTCAGCGTCATGCCAAAGTTTGCCCTCGGCCATATCGACACCAATCATTTGCCCCGGCCCAAGCGCGCCTCTTTCAAGCACATCCAGCTCGTCGGTCGGCACCATACCGGTTTCGGAACCCGCAATCAGCAGGCCATCACCGGTAATCGCATAGCGCATCGGGCGCAGACCGTTTCGGTCCAGACCCGCACACACCCAACGCCCGTCGGTCATCGCCAACGCGGCGGGACCGTCCCACGGCTCCATCACGGCGTTCGCGTAGGAATACATATCCTGCCACGCTTTAGGCACGGCCGTCGCCATATTTGTCCAGCTTTCAGGCACCAAAAGCGTCTTGGCCATCGGCGCATTGCGCCCGCCACGGACCATCATCTCGAACACGGAATCGAGCGCCGCTGAATCCGAAGACCCATGTGCGATAACCGGTTTAATATCCTCGGCCATGTCGCCGAATGAATTCGAAGCCATCCGAATCTCGTGGCTTTTCATCCAGTTAACATTGCCCTTAAGGGTGTTGATTTCACCATTATGCGCCAACATGCGGAACGGTTGCGCCAGCCACCACTGCGGGAATGTGTTGGTCGAATAGCGTTGGTGATAAATCGCAAACGCACTTTCAAACCGCTCGTCCATCAGGTCCGGATAGAAAACCGCGACCTGCTCGGCCAGCATCATGCCCTTGTAGATTACCGAGCGACACGACAGCGAGCTGATATAAAGCTCAGGAACCTGCGCCGCCAAAGCGGCCTTTTCGATCCGGCGGCGGATGACATAAAGTTCACGCTCGAACGTAACCTCGTCCACACCCTTGGAATTCGAAATAATGATCTGCTCGATTTCGGGCCGCGTCGCGTTGGCCTTATCACCCAGACAGGAAATATCGACCGGAACATGCCGCCAGCCATAAATGTAATAGCCCATCCGCAGGACTTCGGTTTCAACGATCGTGCGGCAGGTTTCCTGTGCGCCAAAATCGGTGCGAGGCAGGAATATCATGCCAACGGCGATCAGATTATCGTCAGGCTCGTGACCCGTACGGCGAATTTGGTCATTAAAAAACTTAACCGGAATCTGGACATGAATGCCGGCTCCGTCGCCGGTTTTCCCGTCCGCATCCACAGCACCGCGATGCCAAACGGCTTTCAGCGCGGCAATACCGTTTTCAACAACTTGACGGCGTGGTTTTCCGTCAATGGCAACGACCAGACCCACTCCGCAAGACGAATGCTCGTCGTCTTCGCGATAAAGTCCGTTTTCGGCCAGATTTTTGCGTGCAATTTTGTGTTCAGCGGCCCATTTTTCATCATACTTGGTCATACTAAAACCTCCGAAGTGAATAGTTGGTTAATGCATATAGTAAGGTCTAGTGACCCATTAACCATTTGTTTTTGTTCGTTAACGCCAACTTGTGCATACGCGTTGTGCACAGGTTGTGTACGCATTGTGCATAGGTGTTTTCTGCCAGAATTAACCATTATGAACCCCCGTTAAGAGATTTCGCGATGCTATCGGCGGCGTCGCGACCATCCTTGATGGCCCACACCACGAGGCTCGCGCCCCGAACGATGTCCCCGATGGCATAAACGCCCTCTAGGTTGGTCTCGTGGGTCTCGAAATTGGCCGAAACCGTACCCCAGCGGGTCACTTTCAGCTCCGGAGTATCCCACATCACGGGCAGGTCTTCCGGCTCGAATCCCAGCGCTTTGATGACCAGATCGGCCTGTTCAATATACTCGGTCCCGTCAATTTCCTCGGGGGCTTGGCGCCCCGTCGCATCCGGCGCACCAAGGCGCATTTTTTGCACCATCACCCCTGTGACGCTGTCATCGCCGGTGAACCCTTTGGGCGCGGTAAGCCATACGAACTCGACACCTTCTTCTTCCGCATTTTGCGTTTCCCGAACCGAGCCGGGCATGTTCACACGGTCCCGCCGATAGAGGCATTTGACCGATTTTGCACCTTGGCGAACGGCAGTACGAACGCAATCCATCGCCGTATCACCGCCACCGATTACAACGACATTTTTACCGTCTGCATTCAGCTCGCCGCTCTCGATTTCCGGCACGTCATCGCCGAAATTCAAGTGGTTGCTGGCGGTCAGGTAATCCAAAGCCTTAACAATTCCGCTAAGCCCCGAACCCGGTCCGCCGAGGTCACGAGACTTGTAAACCCCTGTAGCTATTATAGTTGCGTCATGTTTGGCCCGAATATCCGCGAACGAGATGTTCTCGCCGATGGCACAATTGTTAATGATTTCGATGCCGCCATCTTCCAGCAATTTTATCCGCCGCATGACAATATCTTTTTCCAGTTTGAACCCCGGAATCCCATACGTCATCAACCCGCCAGCGCGATCATTGCGATCATAAACGGTCACCTTGAATCCAAGTGTGCGCAACCTGTCAGCGGCCGCCAACCCGCCCGGTCCTGCCCCGATAATCCCGATACTTTCCGCACGCTCCACGCTGGGGGAAATGGGTTTAACCCAGCCCTTATCCCAAGCCGTATCCGTGATATATTTCTCGATCGCGCCAATAGTCACTGTGCCGTGACCCGATTTCTCAATCACACAATTGCCTTCGCAAAGGCGGTCTTGCGGGCAGATGCGGCCACAAATTTCAGGGAAAGTATTGGTCGCCTGACTAAGCTGGTACGCCTCTTCCAAGCGCCCCGTTGCGGTCATCAACAACCAGTCGGGAATGTTGTTGTGCAGCGGACAATGCGTCTGACAATACGGCACCCCACATTGCGAGCAACGACTGGACTGTTCTGCCGCCTTTTTGTTAACGAATTCGTGGTATACTTCTTGGTAGTCACCCTGCCGGTCTTCGGGCGAGCGTTTTTCCGGCATGTCTCGCTCTACATCCACAAACTTCAACATCGGTTGCATTGCCATCCGAAAACCCTCTTCCAAGTATTTTATAGGTTACCCCCTTAGTACTAGGAGTTCCTGCTCCAATAAAGGCAGCATTACTGACCTAATTGCAAGAAATAACTTACAGGTGTCGAAAAAAAGGGGTAAAAATTCCAACAATAGGTCACATTTGTTTACCAATTCAGAGAATGACCTCTCAAATTTGGCTGTATAGAGTGCTCGATATTGATTCGATCCAAGCAGGAATTTCCCGATGTCTCTTATATATTTGCTGATTCTTGCATTGGTACAGGGTTTAACCGAGTTTTTACCCGTCTCATCATCAGCACATTTAATCCTTTTACCCGGATTGATGGGTGCCGAAGACCAAGGTCTGGCATTAGACGTAGCCGTGCATATCGGCACTCTATTCGCGGTCATCCTGTATTTCCGCAAAGACGTGGCATTAGCCCTGTGCGGCACACTGGATATCCTGCGCGGGAACCTGAAAACCGAAGGGGCGAGGCTGGCGTTATTACTTGTCATTGCAACAATCCCCGTCGTCATCGCCGGGCTGATATTGAAGGTCACCGGCCTTGCAGATGCTATGCGTTCTATCGCGGTTATCGGCTGGACAATGCTGGGGTTCGGCGTGGTGCTGTACTGGACAGATCAGCGCGGCAAAAGCACCAAACAAATGCGTGACTGGACGATCCGCGAGGCGGTGATCCTCGGCCTATGGCAAGCCTTGGCGCTGATCCCCGGAACCTCTCGTTCGGGCGCAACAATCAGCGGGGCGCGCATGCTTGGGTATGGGCGCGAACAGGCGGCACGAATTTCGATGCTAATGTCGATCCCGACGATAATTGCATCGGGCAGTTTGTTGGCGCTGGACGTTGTCGGGCAGGCGGATTGGGCCTTGGCCAAGGACGCAGCAATCGCGGCGACGATGGCATTTGTCGCGGCACTTTTCGCACTAACACTTATGATGCGTCTGCTGCAAAGCGTAAGTTTCACACCCTACGTGGTGTACCGTATGGCCTTGGGCATAGTGCTGTTAGTGATCGCTTATACCTGATTAATCAGGCTCTTACCGGATTCCGTAATCGCCGTGTACTGTCCGTACGTGCGGTAATGGTACAGGTAACCGTCCAGCACAGATTCCATTGCTGTCGGTTTAATCCCGAGTTCTGCGAAGCCGGCGGCCCCTTCGTTCACAACATTATCGACGGCCAGCATTTTCACCTGATCACGCGTTAGCATGGCCGGAATAAGCCCACCTGACATCTTTTCGATCATCTCGAAGCCCCACGCCTGCATGCGGGCGACCCTGAACGGTACATCCAGTAAAATGCGACGTCGGCCAGCTGAATTCATGACGATATTCGCCAGATCGCGAAGGCTTGCGACCTCGGGGCCGCCAAGTTCGTAAATACCACCCGCAACATCACCGGTTATGGCTTTCTCGACAGCCAGCGCGATGTCGTTAACGTAGACGGGTTGGAACTTCGTGTCAGCGCCAACCACCGGCAAAACGAGGCTTAAGCGGCTGAATTCAGCCATGCGGTTAAAGAATCGGTCTTCGGTGCCAAACACCACCGATGGACGCAAGATTATCGCATCGGGCATCGCTTGCAAAACAAGGGCATCGCCCTCGGCTTTCGTTTCGGAATAAACGCTTTCGGCCCCGGCATTCGCGCCCAGAGCAGAAATATGAACCAGCTTGGAGACGCCTGCTTCTGCGCTTAGACGAGCGATCAGCTCCGCGGCATCTACATGCACATCCTCGAACGACTGGAACTTGGTTTCTTGATGAATACCAACACAATTGACCACTGCATCAGCGCCTTCAATCGCACGACGGGTAGAGGCCTCGTCGCGCACATTGCAAAGCATAGGCTCTACCTGCCCGACATCCCCGTAAGGCTTCACGTGCATAGCCTCGTTCGGGCGGCGAACCGCAACGCGAACACGCCAGCCAGCACGGGCCATGCGGTGTGCAATATAGCGGCCGACAAAGCCCGAGCCACCGAAAACCGTGACGATTGGAGTGGTGTTGGACATAGCAGAGACTCCTTGAATAATACGCGCTTAAAGCAATACGCTTCTAAGGAACGGTGGACAAGACGGATTTATTCCCAAGCGCCGGATATTTGATAAAAGCCCCGTTGACACCCCCCCGTTCACGGGTATAAATCCCGCCTGCACACCTGCCCAGGTGGCGGAATTGGTAGACGCGCTAGCTTCAGGTGCTAGTGTCTGTATGGACGTGGAGGTTCGAGTCCTCTCCTGGGCACCAATCCTCTGAATATATTGCGTGGTTGCCAGAATTCGGGGTCAACGATTGAGGATTGAAGTATGACGAATTATCTTTACCAAAACGATTTGCCGGATGATCTGGATCTTGGCTCTGTTGTTGCGATTGATTCCGAGACCATGGGGTTGCTGCCGCACCGTGATCGTTTGTGTGTTATTCAACTGTCTTCTGGCGACGGGAATGCCCATTTGGTGCAGATATCGCAGGACCAGACCGAGGCTCCGAACCTTTGCAAAATGCTGGCCGACCCCGATGTATTGAAACTTTTCCACTTCGGTCGGTTTGATATTGCCGTGATGCTGAACCGCTTTAGCGTTGTGACGGCACCGGTGTTTTGCACCAAGATCGCCTCCAAACTGGTGCGGACTTACACGGATCGGCACGGGTTGAAGAACCTGCTGCAAGAGCTGTTGAAGGTGGATATCTCGAAACAGCAGCAGTCCTCGGACTGGGGTGCGAAAGTTTTGAGCAAGGCGCAGATTGATTATGCGGCATCGGATGTTTTGTATCTACACCGCCTAATGGATATCCTTAATGAACGGTTAACGCGTGAAGGTCGGGCTGAAATGGCGCAGGCTTGTTTTGATTTTTTACCACACCGCGCTGCGCTGGATTTGGCCGGTTGGCCGGATGTCGATATATTTTCGCATTGAAAATAGCAATTTGCAGTGTACCTATGCGGCAATGTTTACGGGCGGAGTTATGCTAAATGGGACTGGGATATGATGGATATACCCGATTTGTCAGAATCACGAAAGTCGTGTTGCCCCTGATCGCAATCGGCCTGCTCGGGACGGTTTTCCTATTCACGAATGACGACAGTCTAGAAGGTGGCTTTACGTTTTCCAAAGCCGATCTGGACACGCTGGAATCCGGTATGCGGATTGTTAAACCGCGCTTGTTTGGCAGTAACCCCAACGGAGACCTGTATAATTTCGTGGCGGATACTTTGCTGCCGGACTCGCTGACGCCAAGTCTGGTCGAGGCACGAAAGATTTCCGGCGAGATTCAATATCAGACAGGTGGCACATTGCAGTTAAGTGCTGGCAAGGCCGAATTCATGCTGGAAGGCAACCAAATCCGGCTTAGTGACGGGATGTTGGTGGTGCTGCCTGATGGCACTCGTGTGACGGGCGAGGGGTTGTTGGCAGAGCTGGACACAGGCAAATTGACCAGCAACGGGGCTGTGTCCGTGACCAGTCCGCTCGGGAAAATACAGGCGGGAAACTTCCGAGTTGAGCGGGTTGAGGTCGATGGCGAAGAAAAGCAGATGATTTGGTTTGAAAACGGCGTTATGCTTAGTTTCAAACCTGAAAGCTGGACCGAAGAAGAGGCGACTACAGAATGATGAAATCCGTTACACTGGCCGTTTGTCTGGCAATGCTGTCTTTCGCCAATATTGGCGGAGCCTTGGCGCAGGGCGCTCAGGTGCCTTTCGCAGGTTTGGCGATTGGTCCGAATTCGACCGTGGAGATTTCAGCGGATTCGCTAAGCATCGATCAGGAATCCGGCAAGGCGATTTTTTCTGGCAATGTCGTCGTCGGTATCGGAGACATGCGCCTTAGTGCCGATATGGTCGAGGTGGTATATGCCGCCGGAACCGAAGGCGGAACCGGTGCAATTTCCGGTCTGATCGCCCGAGGCAATGTCGTATTTTCGAACGGCGTGGAGGCCGCTGAAGGGGATTTTGCCCACCTCGATCTCGAAGCTGGCGAAATCGTCATGACCGGAAATGTGATCCTGACCCAAGGCCAAAACGCGTTGTCAGGCCAGTCTTTGCGCATCAATTTGAACACTGGAACCGCCTTGATCGAGGGGCGCGTCCAGACCATCTTCCAGACCGGAGGAAGCGAGTGAGCGATGCGCCTGAATTGACGGTTACGGATGGCTCTTCGGGGCTAACGATCTCGCATATTGGCAAAAGCTATGGGCGGCGTCCGGTGTTGCGTGACATTTCGATGACCTTGCAACGGGGGGAGGTTGTGGCTTTGCTCGGCCCGAACGGGGCGGGTAAGACCACTTGTTTTTATACGGTTGCCGGATTGGTTTTGCCGGATTCGGGTTCCATAATCATTGACGGTGTTGATGCCACGCTTTTGCCGATGTATCGCCGCGCCAAGCTGGGGATCGGTTACCTGCCGCAAGAAGCCAGTATTTTCCGTGGCATGTCGGTTGAAGATAACATCCGTTCAGTGCTGGAACTGTCGATAAAAGACCGCGCAAAGCGCAATCATATGCTGGATGAATTGCTGGCCGAATTCTCCATCACCCACCTTCGTCGCGCCGCCGCCATTTCTCTTTCAGGTGGAGAGCGCCGCCGAGTCGAGATCGCCCGCTGTTTGGCGGGCCAACCCCGTTACGTGCTGCTGGACGAGCCATTTGCAGGCGTTGACCCGATCGCTGTCGGAGAAATTCGTGATCTGGTTTCCCAGTTGAAAAACAGAGGGATAGGGGTTTTAATCACCGATCATAACGTCCGTGAAACCTTGGATATTGTGGATCGGGCATATATCTTGCATGATGGGAAGGTTCTGAAGAGCGGAACACCCGCAGAAGTTGTGGAAGACATTAATGTCCGTCGGGTCTATCTGGGTGAGAAATTCCAGTATTGACGCCACGGTTTGATCGGGAAATCCGTGTTAAATGGCGCTTGGACCCAGACTAGAAGTCAGCCAAACCCAACGCTTAAGCCTAACGCCACAGCTGCGTCAGGCGATTTCCCTGTTGCAGATGTCGAACGCGGAACTGGCCGATCATATCGCCGAAGAAGTCGAGAAAAACCCGTTGTTGGAGCTGGTCGAACCGGAACCGTTGAGCGACGATCCCGCGCGGCCACCCGCGATTGCGCCGCGTGTAAACACTGAACCATTGACGTACATTCCAAGCACTGTATCGACGGGGAATTTGGAAAACTACGATTCTCTAGCGAATATCGAGGACGAAAAAACCCTGCGCGATTTGCTGCGCGAGCAGATCCGGATATCGGACAGGAATCCGGCGCGGGCAGCCATCGCATTGGTCTTGATAGACGAGCTGGATGAACAAGGCTGGCTAACCGCGCCATTATTTGAAATTGCGGATCGTCTAGGCGTCCCCCAAGCCGCGATTGAGGAGGCGTTGGAAACCCTTCAAGCCTGCGATCCCATGGGGATAGCGGCGCGTGATTTGCAAGAGTGTCTTGAAATACAGCTTAAAGATGCGGGCAATTTCGCGCCGTTGATGCAGGTGCTGACCGCTAATCTGGATATGCTGGCGGACAATGATTTGCCCAAGCTGGAGGCGCTGGCGGATGTGTCGCGCGTCGAGCTAGAAGATGCGATCACGGTTCTGCGGCAGCTTAACCCAAGGCCAGCTGCGAGCTTTGATAATGGCATAGTGCAGATTGCGATTGCAGATGTGGCGGTTAGTCCCAGCCCGGTCGGGGGGTGGTTGGTGGAGCTGAACACCGATGCCTTGCCAAAAGCGTTGGTGAACGAGAAATATTTCAGCGAAGTCGCCAAAGATGGCTCCAACGCATTGGAATTCGTGACCGAATGCCGCGCCAACGCCCGTTTTTTGGTCAAGGCGATGGACCAACGCGCAAAAACGATCCTGCGCGTGGCTACGGTGATCGTCCGCCATCAGAACAGGTTCTTTGACGAGGGCATAAACGGTCTGCGCCCTCTGACCCTCGCGGTGGTTGCTGCGGAATTGGGCATCCATGAATCGAGCGTCAGCCGCGTGACCGCCGGTAAATATCTGTATTGTCAGCGCGGAACGTTCGAGCTGCGGTTCTTTTTCGTACAGGGAATCGGCCGTAACGATGGTGGCTGCGATATAGCCGCGCCCGTGGTTCGCGAGCGAATTCGCAAACTTGTGAGCGAAGAACAGCCGGATAAGGTGTTATCGGACGAAAAAATCGCAAAAATCCTACAAGAAGGTGGAGTAGATGTTGCACGTCGGACCGTTGCGAAATATCGTGAAGCTATGGGTATACCTTCTTCGAGTCGGCGGCGACGTAAGCACATATAATTTGGTGCTGCGTTGAACCAGCAATTAACCAATATTATGTGTATGTGGCGGATGTTGACTCTGGTGGCGTCTGCCCCTAGGTTCCGCGCGCTGTGGAGCCGGACATTTTAACCCATCGTCGGACCATAGTTCGACTAACCTCGGGGAGAGATCATGAGAATTCAGATCAACGGAAAACAAATCGATGTGGGCGCAGCCCTAACCGAACACGTGGAAAAGCAGCTAAACACTTCTGTCGGAAAGTATTCCGAGAATCCTGTTGATGCGAACGTGACTTTTTCCAAAGAAGGCCACGAATTCGTCTGTGACATCTCTGTGCATCTGTCGACCGGTCTGAACGCACAAGCCAAGGGCCGTGCTGACGATGTTTACGATTCCTTTGAAGGTGCGGTTAGCCGTCTGGAAACCCAGTTGCGCCGTTACAAGCGCCGCCTGAAAAGCCACCACAGGGATCGCAAAGATCCCATCGAAGTTATGGGCGTTCCGTCCTACATTCTTGCGTCCAGTACGGATGCGGAGGAGCCGGAAACCCTACAGCCAATCATCGTCGCTGAAATGGAGACCAAAGTTCAAACTCTGTCAGTTGGCGAGGCCGTGATGCAAATGGAATTGACGGGCGCGGCGATGCTCGTTTTCCGCAACACCACACACGGAGGTGTGAATGTAGTTCATACCCGCGAGGATGGAAACATCGGCTGGATAGACCCACGTAACATTAAGTAGTCATTAACAACTACAGTATAAAAGAGATCGATATGGAGCTTTCTGAAATCCTGTCGGCTGACGCTGTCATTTCGCAGTTGAACGCCACAAGTAAAAAACGCCTGTTGCAAGAAATTGCACGGGTGGCTGAGGATGTTTATGGCCTGCCTTGCAAGGACATTTTCACAGCCCTCCAGAATCGTGAATTGCTGGGGCCTACCGGCATGGGAAATGGTGTCGCCATTCCCCATGCGCGGCTTGCGTGTCTGGATGAAGTGAAGGGGATTTTCATTCGTTTGGAAAACCCTGTCGATTACGAATCTGTTGATCGTCAACCGGTTGATTTGGTGTTCGCCCTGTTTGCCCCCGAAGGCGCGGGTGCGATGCATCTAAAAGCGCTCGCTCGGGTTTCGCGGACGCTGCGGGATCAGACAATTTGCGCGAAGCTGCGTTCGTCAAACGATCCGAACGCGCTGTTCGCAATTTTGACCGCTGGTCAGGTTTCCAAGGCGGCTTGATAGTCGGTAAAACCGAAACGCCCATAATCCATCGCATAGGCTTTACGCGCCAGATTTTCGGTCTGGCGCGTATATATTTCGTCTAGCGTGAACATATGATCTGCCCTGATCGGTGCGCCAATAGCTGGTACGGGCAGGTCCAGAACGGATTCGATATACCTGAACCCCGCATCCATCTGCCCCTCTTTCACGATAACCGAGATCGGGACGGCCGCATTGAACCCCGTCAAAAATGTCATCTGACTGTCCCATAACCCGTCTTTACGAATGCTGGTCTGGCCTGCAAGATTGTCCTTCAGAAACCGCAGAAAACCGTGGAATGCAGCGCGGTGCTGGCCAACATTGTACCCTTCGGTATCCAGCGATTTTCGAGTCGCACCTTCCATCGTGCCCAGCTCCGGAAGGCCCACGCCAAAGTAATTAACCAACTGTTCACGAATAACCCCGTAAGTGCCTTCGCCTGTCGGGAAAATCTTGGTTATGAACGCATCGTATGCGCGGACCAGAGGGTGACGAACAGCCGTGAGCGTGGCGATGTCGGGGTTGGATTCCATCCACTCGAACAACGTGCGCTGATTATGGCCCGTATGCAAAATATCCCCGTCGCCCACCGCCTGTGCGAACCCGTTTTTCGGGGGCACGCCTTCGTCAATCGCGTTCATCCAGCGCAGAACCTCTTCATTCGGACCACCCGGAAGCGGTACGAAAAGGATCGGCTGGCTTATGCAGGAAACCATCTTGGGAATGTTCGCACGACGCAGCGGATCGAAACTGGTTTGCGGGAAGATGTCGTCCTCGCTCCAATGTGAAAGAGCGGCCTGCATTTCGTCGTAATTTTCGACCTTGTCCCGAAGGGAGCCGGGGTTTTGCCGCCGGATCGTTTCCTTAACGGTTTTTAACACTTCGTCCTGTCCAAGAAATTTGGCTATCCCGTTAAGAACTTCGACATCGCGCTGTTCGGGGTAATGTATCCAAAACGCGGTCTGTCCGCTTTTTTGCAAAATTTCGCGGACATTATCGTAATACACGCCCTGTTTCGCGCGATATTCCTTGAATTCTTCGTGGTCAAAAATGATTTTCCCGCCACGCCTGTCGGGGGCATCATGCAGCAACCATTGGTCGGTTTTTAGCGCGATCTCTAACGAAATGAAGCTCTGCAAAACGTCTCGCTGCAAAATTATCTTGGCACATTTCGGATCTCGCAGAGCCATCTGTGCGGTGCGTTGGTCGTGGTCGTGAAATACCCTGAACCCAGCGACCCCCTGATCCGCATCCTTGATCATCGCCTTGATTAACGACTCGGGTGACTTTTCGCGTTTAGCAAAATCAAAGCCCAGAAAATCCGTGCTTTTGGGGTGGCCTATAAACGAAGGGTTAAACAGTTCGCCATGGCAGATGATGCCGGAATACTGGTTCAACGACTGCTCTAGCAGGTTTGAACCACTTCGCATCGACCCGAAGATCGTGAAATATTTATACCGTCCGCTCATTGCTGGGCTTGAAGGTTTGTTTTTGTTTGAACGCCCTTGGCCGGAGATTCAAGCAGGGTGTCATCAATATCGACCCCGATATTTTTCAAATCACGGGCAAAATCGAATAATCGGGAGGCATCCGTCATTTCCGGCAGGATGATCGGCGTTTGCAAATTAGCCTCGCCCAATGTGGCGGACAAGGCGCGTTGCGGGTTGGAAAGCACCTCGCCCAGCGTCCAGATTTTATAGGTGCAATTAGTTTTGGGTTGTTTGAGTGCTGCCAGGAAACGCCGCTCACCGCTGATCATTGTCGTTGCATTAGAACGCAAATACGCGGCATTCTTTATGTTACGGTTCAGCAAATCCAGCATCCAGCCATGGCGGATGAAGTGCAAATTTGCGTGCGGGTCGGTTAGCAGGAATTTTCCGATTTTGGGCTGATCGCAAACCTCGTAATGAAATTTTAACCCTTCCTCGCGGGTATTCCAAACAAGATTACACAGAAAGTTTTCCGGAGCCAGATCACGAATTGCTGTGGAGTTCGATATTCCGCCCGCGCCGATTAACGCGCCATTAACAAACTGCACTTCGGATTTGGCGAACAGGCGACCGTGTGGCCGTACATCGCTGTGGGTCTCCTGCCAGTCGTCAAAATCCGGAAACACGGCTTTGAAGCCGGTGAAAACATGGTAGGGTAGCGCGGTGGGCGAGTATTCCTCAAACCACTGACTAGGCGCACGCCCCTGCATATAAAGCCCACTCCGCCCTGTTTTGCGTCGGTTTGCAGCAGTATCGATGCGTTCGAAATTCGGCGTTGGTGTTGTTTCGCCTGTTAAGGTTTCTGGCTGAGGATCTAGAAATCGTTGATACAACCCCGTCGCCCCAGC
>CAKZNY010000141.1 GCA_937132145.1 uncultured Paracoccaceae bacterium
AATCTGTCCGGTGCACCAATGGCCGATCAAAGGCCCCCACATTGGTAAAATAATTACCTTTGCTACTCATGGGCTCCTTGAAGCCATGCTGACGCAAGGTTTTCTGATCGTCGTGCAAGCAATACTGGCGGCCGCTGCCATAATGGTGGATGCATCCCCCTCAAAAACCACACCATTAGGCAGAGAGCATTTTATCTGCTAGCCTTCGCTGACTACGGTTTTCGGAGGTTGATCGTTGGACAGTGAAACAACAACCCGACAGCTTGCGGCGATTCTCGTCGTTGATATGGTTGGCTATTCGCGTCTTTTGCAAACCGACGAAATCGGCATTCTTACCCGTCAAAAAAACCACCTGAACGAATTATTCACCCCGAAGGTCGAGGAATTCCTTGGGCGCATAGTCAAAACTACCGGCGACGGCGTCCTGATCGAGTTTCACAGTGCCGTGAACGCCGTCCATTGCGCCATCGCGCTGCAAGACGGGATGGCCAAGCGCGAGGCTGGTATTCCCGATGATCGCCGCATCGTTTATCGGATGGGCATTAATCTCGGGGATATTATCGTTGACGACGATGATATTTTTGGTGACGGGGTTAATGTCGCCGCGCGGATCGAGTCCATAACCGACCCCGGCGGGGTGTTTATTTCCAGAAACGTCTACGAACAGATTCTGGGCAAGGTCGATTGCGGGTTTGAAGAACTGGGCGCGCAAAGTCTGAAGAATATTGCGTTGCCTGTTGAGGTGTTCCGCGTGATTTCGGACTCGATATTGCCCTACAGCGGGCGCTCGAAATTACCGACGCAGAAAACGAATACACGGTTCCGAATACGCATTGCGGCGGCCGCTGTCATCGTAAGCACGCTCCTCGTAATAGCTGTGTTCGTTGGTCCCTGGTTTCCTCGAACAACAGCGCCCGACGGGGTTGTGTCTGAAGCAATCGCTCGCAAACCAGCCATCGCGGTGCTGCCGTTTTTGAACATGAGCGACGACCCCGAACAAGAATACTTCGTTGACGGGATGACCGTGGATTTGATCACTGATTTGTCGAAAATATCCGCCCTGACAGTTATCGCCCGCACGTCGACATTTGCGTATAAAGGTCTGTCGCCGGACATTCGCGACGTTGCCGCAGATTTGAACGTCGACTTTGTCGTCGAGGGGAGCGTGCGCAAGATCGGGGATCAAATCCGCTTCACTGCAATCCTGATTGAAGCGAAAACCGGAAAACACCTTTGGGCCGAACGGTATGATCGAAGCCTCGACGATATCTTTGCAGTGCAAGACGAGGTTCGCGCCCAGATCATCGCTGCATTAACCATTAAACTTACCCCTAGTGAGGAACGCCGCCTCGCCCGTCCATTGTCGCAAAGTGCTGAGGCTTACGATTTGTATCTCAAGGGCATCGAACAAGAAAATTCGTTCACTAAAGCCAGTTTTGCCGAGGCAACAAACTATTTCAAACAAGCCATCAGCATCGACCCATCCTTCGCCGCCGCTTACGCGCATCTGGCGCAAACCTACAGTTTCGTGGTCGAAAGCGAATGGACAGACGAGCCTGAAAAATACATCACACTCGCATTGGAAAGTGCCAAAAAAGCCATCGAGCTGGACGATGAATTACCTTATGCGTATTGGTCGCTGGGCCGGATATACACGCGCGCGTATGCTTCCGATTTGCCAAAAGCCATCGCCTCGTTCGAAAAAGCCATCGAGCTTAACCAGAATTATGCTGACGGGTATGTCTTCCTCGCCATCTCCTACACTTATAACGGGCAGGCCGAACGCGCACTTCCGTTGATTGAAAAGGGCATGCAAATCAACCCGCGCGCACCCATGTGGTATTTTCACGCCGAGGGCATGGCGAAGTTCTTTACCGAAGACCATGAAGCAGCCGTTACGTTTTTCGAGGAAACCATCGCGAGAAACGCGAACTTGCCCTTCCCCTATCCGTTTTTAATCGCGAGCTATGCGTATCTCGGGCGAATTGATGACGCGGAATGGATGGTGATGGAATTTGAAATGCTTGGTCAGTCAGGCGAGGTTGACGACATAATGAGTATTACCGGTGTTCGCGATCCGGCCTACAGGGAACTTTACGAGATCGGTTTGCGTAAAGCCGGTCTTGAATAGAGTATCGATCGAAACGAGTCCTACGAACTGGATTTTTGGTAGCTGACTACCAAAATAGGCCAGATCAACCCCCGAAACCCAGTATATCTGCCACTAGTGTGAACCAGTTCACACAGTTTTACGGTATTTTTCAATCAAGTGTTAACCAGTTCACATACAGCGCCCCATGTTAGCTGCCAGATGGTCCTACAGAATGTAACCAACCACAAAGGACCCTGAAAATGACACGTAATCTGAAAACCACAATCGCCGCAATCGCAATCGCAGCCTTCGCGGCAACCGCCGTCTCGGCATCCGATGACCAGTGGGAAGCCGAAACACTAGCATATTTCCAAAGCCTGCTGATGAACG
>CAKZNY010000142.1 GCA_937132145.1 uncultured Paracoccaceae bacterium
GATAGCGCAGCTCAAAGACCAGATACCGGACAGCACCATGGTCTATGTAACGCATGATCAGGTAGAGGCGATGACCTTGGCCGACCGTATTGTTGTCCTCGCCAATGGTGGAATTGAACAAATAGGCACTCCGCTTGATTTATACCTGCGACCGGCGAATGAATTCGTTGCCCAATTCATCGGGTCTCCGGCAATGAACTTGCTCGAGGGTACGATCACTTCGACTGGCGCCAAAACGACGGTCAGTATTTCAGGCGGCGCATCGGTAACGCTAACCGTTGGCAGTTCTGATCGAGACCTTAATCAGCCAGTGAAACTGGGAGTGCGCCCCGAAGACCTATACGTGACCACGGACGACGATTTCCTAGTTGACGGCACAGTCAGCATTAGCGAAGCTCTGGGTGAAGTGACTTTGCTATATATTGATTCAGAAAATAACGAAGGCCGGATCGTTGCCAAGTTGCAAGGGATACATCGCTATGCACGGGGTGATTACGTCAGACTGAAGGCAAATCCCGAAAAACTTCATGCTTTTGATAAGTTGGGGCAATCGCTTTTCGGCAGATAACGGAAGTTCCCTCACTTTAATGTAGATTCTGCCTAACCTTTGAAGCCTTGGTAATCCCCCCATTTTTGATGGAGTTAGCTAATAGAATTACGCGGTCATTTTTAGTTTCATAGCAGGTGTGATCCCGCGGATGCCCATGTTGGGGTGTTCCGTTGCCCGACAGTGGTTTGCCTGCAAACCATGAGAGGGGTTGTTGTAAGTCCAGAGCCATCGTGTGGCCTGTTCCTGAGCCTCCTCTATGGTTTCAAAGATGTTCTGGTCCAACCACTCGTGGCGGACCGTTCTGTTGTAACGCTCGATGTAGGCATTCTGTTGGGGCTTCCCTGGTTGGATGTATTGAATGTGAATGCCCGCCTTCTCAGCCCAGGCCATCAGTTTTCCGCTGACGTATTCTGGGCCGTTATCCACTCGAATTATCTGCGGTTTCCCGCGCCACTCAATAATCCGGTTCAGGCTGCGTAAGACCCTTTCAGCAGGCAGAGAGAAGTCCACCTCGATACTTAACCCTTCGCGGTTAAAGTCATCCAGCACGTTCAGGGTGCGGATGCTGCGGCCGTCTGCAAGCTGATCCGCCATGAAGTCCATCGACCAAGTATGATTGGCTATACTCGGCACCGCCAGTGCGTCCGGCCTATCCCGTTTCAAGCGTTTCTTTGGCTTAATCCGCAGATTCAGCTCCAGTTCGCAGTAAATGCGATACACGCGCTTATGATTCCAGCCAAAGCCCTTCACATTCCGCAGATACAACCTCTCGGGACATTGTTGCGCAATACCCTGTCGGTCAGCGAAAAGCATAGGCCAAAGCCCCAGGTGCGACGGTTGTCGGTTAGCTTCTCTAGCCAATCTGCGATCTCGGCATTCTCATCGCTTAGCTTGCGTTCATAACGATAGCAGCTTTCGCTGATCCGCTGGCTGACAGGTGATGCTTGCATCACCGAGAAGCTGAAACGTTCGACAGGCCAGCGCAATGCTGACCCCACGATCTGCGACCGCTTCAACGGCCATCTCCTTCCTTCGGGATGGCCTTGCTACTTTTTTCCAAGCACTTCCTTTAGCAAATCATTTTGCATGCTCATCTCGGCATACATGCGCTTCAGGCGGCGGTTTTCTTCCGCCAGAGCTTTCATCTCCGACATCATCGACGCATCCACTCTCGATCATGCTAACGCATAATCTGCCGTGCAGCGCATGCCGCCAAACTTCGCCCGCCATTTGTAAAAGCTGGCACTGCTCATCCCGTGCTCCCGGCACAGTTCGGATACTGGCACACCGCTTTCGGCTTGCCGTAGTATTCCCATGATCTGTGCGTCGCTATATCGTGTCTTCTTCATCAAAATCTCCTCAGATTATTATGCCAAAAAAATTCTACCCGTGAACACCACTTATTTTCGGGGGGATTACCCCTGCAAGTGTGGAAACCCTTGCGGAATTCTTGAATGACCA
>CAKZNY010000143.1 GCA_937132145.1 uncultured Paracoccaceae bacterium
GCGCCAGGGCGCGGATCGGGCTGAAGAACCTCGCCTACAACATGCGCCGCCTGGTGCAACTGGAGCGCCTCGCCACGGCGGCGCCAACGTGATGGTATTCAGGGCGGGAGTCCGCCTGGAGTTGACGATGACAGGGAAATAGGCCCGCCGGGGAACGGGAATACCCGGAAAACCCGGGCCTCAAGCCTGGCCGCAGTCCGGGAGACCGCCCGACACGTCGAGCTTCACGCCAACCGCACCATTTTTCGAGGTGCCCTGGAGACCGGAAGCTGCTTATGGGCGTCTCTAAAAATGCCATCCCGCGTTTTCAATCGGGTAGAATCCGAGCGATGTGACACGAGGATCAGGGGAACCGACCATGGGCCAGATGGGTTTTTTCGACATCGCGCAGCGCTATGCCGGGCTGGACGCCAAGAACGACCCGCTGGTGAAGATCGACGAGGTTGTTCCGTGGCAAGCCTTCCGGCCGCGTCTCGAGACTGTGTGGCGCAAGCCGGCCGGGGAGCGGAAGTCTGCGGCGGGGCGCAAGCCCTGGGACGCGGTGGTGATGTTCAAGGCGATCGTTCTCTGCGCGCTTTACAATCTCTCGGACGATCAGGTGGAGTACCAGCTTCGCGACCGCCTCTCGTTCATGCGGTTTCTGGGGTTGGGGCTTGAGGACCGGGTTCCCGATGCCAAGACGGTGTGGCTTTATCGGGAACAACTGGCGCAGGCGGGGGTGATCGAGGCGTTGTTCGAGGACTTCGACGGCTATCTGGAGCAACAGGGCTACCTGGCAATGGGCGGTCAGATCATCGACGCTTCGATCGTGCCGGTTCCCAAGCAGCGCAACAGCCGGGACGAGAACGCGCGGATCAAGGAAGGCGAGACGCCCGAGGGCTGGGAGAACCAGCCGGCCAAGCGGTCCCAGAAGGACACCGACGCGCGCTGGACCAAGAAGCACGGCAAGAGCCACTACGGCTACAAGAACCACGTCAGCGTGGACCGCAGGCACAAGCTGGTGCGGCGTTACCAGGTGACGGACGCGGCGGTGCACGACAGCCAGGTCGTGGATGACATTCTCGATCCGGACAACACGGCCTCGGACGTGTGGGCGGACAGCGCCTATCGGTCGGCGGAGATCGAGGCGAAGCTGGGTGAGAAGGGCCTGAAAAGCCGGATCCACCGCAAGGGACATCGTAACAAGCCGCTGAGCGAGCGGGAGAAGCGGGGCAACAAGACCCGTTCGAGGGTGCGGGCGCGCGTCGAGCACGTGTTCGGGGCCCAGAGCAACGACATGGGCGGGACGTTGGTGCGCAGCATCGGGCTGGTACGGGCGAGGGCGCGGATCGGGCTGAAGAACCTCGCCTACAACATGCGCCGCCTGGTGCAGTTGGAGCGCCTCGCGGCGGCGGCGCCACCGTGACGGTATTCAGGGCAGGAGTCCGTGCGGATTACGAGTTTCGGCATCACATCAACCGCTCAGGAGCGACCGAATGCCAAAATCCCGAGGCCGGATGACGTCCACTGCCCCGGTTCGGGCTCATCAGGGCATTTTTCGAGGTGCCCTTGAGAAATTCTATCGAAACAGGGCCGTGTCGAATCTTGTCTAAGAGCCCGACTCAAAAGTTCAATTGACATAGCAATACCTTGCGAGACGGCGGGTCATCAACCTGATGCTTGATATGAAAGCCCAGGCTGTGGAGCTTTCGATTGATGCCTCCCAGTCTTTGGCGAGGCGTCTGCACCGCCCGAGCCATGCGAAGGTTCGTTCAACGACCCACCGGCGCGGGAGAACTTCGAACCCTTTGGCGGTGTCTGATCGCTTGATGATCTCGATGGTCCAGTCGCCGTGCCCCTTGAGTGCCGCCCGCAGCTTTGGCCCGGCATAGCCACCGTCGGCAAAGACATGGCGCAGCCAAGGGAACCTGTGGCGAATGGCCTTGAGCACCTCCGGCGCGCCGTCGCGGTCCTGAATGTCCGCGCCGTGGATGATGACGAACAGCATCAGGCCGAGGGTGTCGGTCACG
>CAKZNY010000144.1 GCA_937132145.1 uncultured Paracoccaceae bacterium
TCGAGGCAATTCCGCTGGGCCAAATGGGAGTGATCGATGTCGCGCTGCCCGCGCGGTTGCCGGAAACCCTGTATTCGCGCGGTGGTGACTGGCCGATTGCAGGATTTTTGCTGTTGTTAACATTATTGCAACTATTGCTCTATAAAAGGCGCCGATCCTGAGAATTTTCATATTCCTGCATCGTGTTCGTCTATTAAGCAGCATCAGGGCATTGACGGCACGACTTAGCTTCATTTAGAGAAATACAGCGCTCGTCTTTTACGATGGAGGCCACTTTGGCTCGACAAAATTATATATTCACCTCGGAATCCGTTTCCGAAGGCCACCCCGACAAACTCTGTGACCGTATTTCGGATGCAGTTCTCGATGCCTTTATGGCTGAAGACCCTGAGGCGCGCGTGGCCTGTGAGACTTTCGCAACCACTGACCGGGTGATTGTTGGTGGCGAGGTTCGTGGCCCGCAGCATGTGATCGACAGTGTCGAAGACATCGTGCGTAAATGTGTGCGTGACATCGGGTACGAGCAGAAAAACTTCCACTGGAAAACTCTGAAGATAAATAATTACTTGCACGAACAATCTTCGGATATCGCGCAGGGCGTCGATGCGGCTGGCAATAAAGACGAGGGCGCGGGGGATCAGGGGATCATGTTCGGCTATGCCGTTGATGAAACCAAAGAGCTGATGCCGGCTCCAATCCATTACGCCCACGCTATTTTGTCCCGTCTGGCAGAGGTTCGCAAAAGCGGTGCCGAGCCGACGCTTGGCCCCGACGCCAAGACCCAGCTTTCGCTGCAATATGTTGACGGGAAACCGGTTTCGGTATCCTCGATTGTTTTGTCCACGCAGCATCTGGACGAAACGATGACTTCGGAAGATGTGCGCGACGTGGTGGAACCCTACATTCGCGATATTTTGCCTGAAAGCTGGATCACGCCTGAAACGGCTTGGCACGTAAATCCCACTGGCAAGTTCGTGATTGGCGGGCCTGACGGCGACGCGGGGCTGACGGGGCGTAAAATTATTGTGGATACATACGGCGGTGCCGCGCCACACGGTGGCGGCGCGTTTTCGGGCAAAGACCCGACCAAGGTCGATCGTTCTGCGGCTTATGCGGCGCGCTATCTGGCCAAGAACGTGGTGGCGGCGGGTTTGGCGAAGCGTTGCGTTATCCAGTTATCTTACGCGATTGGTGTGGCTGAACCTCTGTCGATTTACGCAGACACCTACGGAACCGGCAAGGTGCATGAAACCGAGATTGAACGCGCTATTGCCGAGGTTATGGACCTGACGCCGCGCGGTATTCGCGAGCATCTGGGCCTGAACAAACCCATTTATCAGCGCACGGCGGCTTATGGTCACTTCGGGCGCGCGCCCGAGGCAGACGGTGGGTTTAGCTGGGAAAAAATCGATCTGGTGGATGTGCTGAAGCGCACTGTTTAAGTTCATGATGTCGAGCGAACCCAACATCAAACCAGCGCACGCGCCGCGACGGAATTTCTATGGCCGCCGTCGGGGTAAAGCCCTGCGCAAGAACCAGATTAAACATCTGGATACGACGCTTGGTTCGGTCTCGCCCAAAGGGGTTTCGTTTGAGGAAAACCCTGATCGCAACCCCATTGATCTGACCGCGTTGTTTGGCAATTCGGCCCCTGTCTGGCTGGAAATCGGTTTTGGTGGCGGCGAGCATCTGTTGCACATGGCGCAGACGTATCCCGACACAAACCTGCTGGGGGTCGAGGCGTTCCTGAACGGTGTGGCCAAGATCGTACCGCTGATTGATGAACATAACCTGACCAATGCGCGGGTGCATTGGGGGGATGCGCGGGATCTGCTCGAGGTGTTGCCCGAGGCCTCGATCGACAAGATGTTTCTGCTGTACCCCGACCCGTGGCACAAAACCCGGCACCATGCGCGCCGGTTTGTGAATACTGAAAATCTGGATATGATTTCGCGGGTGCTGAAACCCGGTGCAATATTTCGTGTGGCGACGGACATTGAAAACTATGTTTACCATACGCTGGAACATATCATGCCGCGCAAGGATTTCGAGTGGTTGGCCCAAGCCCCGCAAGACTGGCGCAAGCCGTGGGCCGACTGGACCCGCACGCGCTACGAGGCCAAAGCGATCCGCGAGGGGCGCACGCCGCACTACCTGACATTTCGAAAAACCTAGGTAAACGGCCGTAGGTTGATACAGGTCAAGGCAATGATTATCTTATAAATGTTCAATGATGTGAATTGCATGTTAGGATGAATCATGAAAACGACAGCAGAACGCGAAACCCAGTTACGTGACCGTATGGTCGAGCTGCACGCGCACATGCATGTGATCGAGGATGCACTTGACGAAAGACCAACCCCCGATGTCGAAGATCGCGCCGTCGAGCGCGAGAGCGACGAGGTTCTTGAGGGGCTGGGAAACGCCGAACTGCTGGAGTTTCGCACTATCGAAGCCGCGTTGGTACGGGTCACGGATGGCGAGTATGGACTTTGCGTGAACTGCGGCGACAAAATCACCGAGGCGCGGCTCGATGTGTTGCCGGCGACTCCGAAGTGCCAGAAATGTGCTACCTAAATATAGGAGAGAGGAGTTATCATGCCTTTTGAAAGTCTAAAGGTCCGTTTGGCGATGTTGCTGGAAGAGATGGTCCACCAGCCCGAAGATATGCACGAATTGCAAGAAACATTGCGCGCGGAGCTGTCCGAATTGCGGGCCACCGGCCTGCCGCTGCCGCTTGACCTTGTCGAGTTGGAGCAGCGCCTCGAAGACCAGTTGAATTTGCCCAAGAAGGGTAAATGAGCGATACCGCGAAGGAGGCGAGCCTTTCGCGCGTCATAAGCCTTCCATTACTCGTTTTATATGGTCTTGGTGTCACGATTGGCGCGGGCATTTATGTTCTGGTGGGCCAGACAGCCGCGCAAGCTGGTATGTACGCGCCGCTTTCGTTCGTCTTTGCTGCCATTGTGATGGCCTTCAGCGCGGGCACCTTTGCCGAGCTAAGCGTGCGCTTTCCCCAAAGCGCGGGGGAGGCGATTTATGTTAAGGAAGGGTTAAGGTCTGAGGGATTGTCGCTGTTAACCGGTGGCATCGTGCTGTTGTCCGCGAGCGTTGCCGCGGCCACGATCACGCTGGGCGGTACGGGATACGTTCTGGAATTGCTGGATCTTCCGCGCGTGGTCGTTATCGTTTCAATCGTGCTACTGATGGGCGGTGTCGCGGCGTGGGGCGTTAAGGAAGCTGTAATTTTCGCAGCTGTGTTCACCGTTTTGGAGATTCTGGGGCTGTTGGTCATCATCGTTGCCGGATTCTGGACACAGCCGGATTTACTGGCGCGTTTGCCCGAAGTTGTCCCGCCAATCGGTGATACAGCGGCCTTAGCTGCAATTTTTACCACCAGTTTGATTGCATTCTTCGCCTTTATTGGCTTTAACGATTTAGTTAATTTAGTTGAGGAGACCAAAAATCCGGCACGAACCATGCCGTTGGCAATCCTTATTGTACTGGTGGTCGCAACGGTACTGTACTTTCTGGTGACGGCAGTGGCGGTTCTTACCGTTCCGTTAGAGGAGCTGGGCGCCTCGCAAGCGCCGATCGGGTTGCTGTTTGAACGCCTTACCGGAAGCTCGCCTTTTGTGATAACGCTGATTGCGATTGTGGCGACGTTGAACGGGATTGTGATACAGATAGTCATGGCCGCGCGGGTTTTATATGGGTTGGCCAAGAAAGGCAGCATCCCTGCATTTTTCGCCCGTATTCACCCCAAGACCCACACGCCCATGCTCTCAACGGTTCTGGTCACGGCCGTTATCCTTGGACTTGCATTGTTTTTCCCGATCGGGACACTGGCCGAGACGACGACCCAGTTTATACTAGCGGTGTTTACCTTGGTTAACCTGTCGCTGGTTGTGTTGAAAATACGCAAGGTTCCGGCCCCAGACGGTGCATATACTGTTGGCATCTGGGTGCCGATTGGCGGAGTTCTGGCTTGTATGCTACTATTGATCGGGCCGTGGGTACTTTTGTGACTTGGCGAAAAGAACACATTCAATTATTGTAATATGAAATAGTGCCCCTATATACCTCTTAACTAATTCACAGGAGAGTTGCGATGACAC
>CAKZNY010000145.1 GCA_937132145.1 uncultured Paracoccaceae bacterium
AGTCAGGCTTGCAACTGCGCCGTTGTTCAGTTCAGTAGAAGCAGCTAGGTCGATGGCAACATCTGCGTTCCAGTAGAATACGCCAGTACTAGTTGTAAAGTCGTAACCAGCTTCAGCGGAACCACCCCAAGTCAGGCTTGTTTCCGCGAACGCCGCGCCAGCAAAGGCAACCAGTGCTGTAGTAGTAAGAAGAACGTTTTTCATCGTTTTTTCTCTCGTTTAGTTAAAAATATCACCTATCACCGGTTGCCCGGAAGGAGTGCACTTGTAATCAACTACCGCACCTTTCGGGTCAAGCAAGCTGACTATTTCGTGAGTATTGTTCTGTGGGGTGATGCAGGGATGTCACACTTTGGCGCGTTAGAGGCGACTCAATACCTCTTGTTCCCGCATACCCGACCTTATACTTAGCAAATAACCGAATTTCGGCATGGGCCGGAGTATAAAAGAGGGAATCGCTGGCTGTGTCACGATATAACGCGCGCGTAACTGAACCTAAGTGGCAAAAAGCCTGGGATGATGCTCAAGTTTTCAAGGCTGAACGCGACGATTCGCTTGAGAAATACTATGTGCTTGAGATGTTCCCCTACCCGTCTGGCCGCATCCATATCGGCCATGTGCGCAACTATACGATGGGCGATGTGGTGGCACGGTTCAAGACAGCGCGCGGGTATAACGTGTTGCACCCCATGGGCTGGGACGCCTTCGGGATGCCCGCCGAAAACGCCGCGATGGAGCATAATACCCACCCCGGCACGTGGACCCGTCAGAATATCGCCGCCATGAAGGAGCAGATGAAACCGCTTGGTTTCAGCCTCGACTGGAGCCGCGAATTCGCCACCTGTGACCCTGAATATTACGGCAAACAGCAAGCGATGTTTATCGACATGCTGGAGGTTGGCCTGATCTATCGCAAAAACGCCGTGGTGAACTGGGATCCGGTTGATATGACGGTTCTGGCGAATGAACAGGTGATTGACGGCAAGGGCTGGCGCTCGAACGCGCCGGTGGAGCGCAAAGAGCTGACGCAGTGGTTCTTCAAGATTTCGGACTATTCTGACGAGTTGCTGGAGGCGCTCGACCACCTGCCAAACTGGCCGGAAAAAGTGCGCACTATGCAGAAGAACTGGATCGGCAAGTCGCAGGGTTTGCAGTTCAGCTTTGATCTGAACGGCGCGCCTGACGGGTTTGACGCGCTGGAGGTTTACACTACGCGGCCAGACACGATATTTGGGGCCAGTTTTGCCGCGATCTCAGCGGATCACCCACTGGCCAAGGCACTGGAAAGTGACCCGAAGGTCGCCACGTTCAACGCCGATTGCCGTCGTATGGGAACCTCGGCCGAGGCGATGGAAAAGGCCGAAAAGATCGGGCTGGATACGGGGATGACCATCACGCACCCGTTTGATCCCGATCTGAAAATGCCCGTCTATATCGCCAACTTCGTTCTGATGGATTACGGCACCGGCGCGATTTTTGGTTGTCCGGCACATGACCAGCGCGATCTGGATTTCGCCCATAAATATGGTCTGGAAGTGAAAACCGTGGTTTCCGCTACGGGTCCGGATTACGAGGTCGGAACCGAGGCCTTCGTTGACGCTGGCTCCATTATCAACTCGGATTTCCTGAACGGCCTGTCGATTGACGAGGCCAAAGTCGAGGTGATTTCTCGCATCGAGGCCGTGGGTTCTGGCAAAGGCGTCACCAAATTCCGCCTGCGTGACTGGGGTATCAGCCGTCAGCGGTATTGGGGCTGTCCGATTCCGGTGGTGCATTGCGACACCTGCGGGATCGTACCCGAGAAGAAAGAGAACCTGCCCGTCAAACTGCCCGAGGACGTCACGTTTGATCGTCCCGGCAACCCGCTCGACCGTCACGAGACATGGCGCAACGTCGACTGCCCGAAATGCGGCGCGGCGGCGAAACGCGAGACCGACACGATGGACACGTTTGTGGACTCGTCTTGGTATTACGCGCGTTTCACCTCGCCACACGCGGAATCGCCGACCGATCTGGCCGAGGCCGAATACTGGTTGAACGTCGATCAATACATCGGCGGGATCGAACACGCGATCCTGCACCTGCTCTATTCCCGCTTCTTCGCCCGCGCGATGCAGAAAACCGGCCACCTGCCGAAATCCGCGATCGAGCCGTTTAACGCCTTGTTCACCCAAGGCATGGTCACGCATGAATTCTATGCTTCCGAAGTCAACAACCGTACAGTTTACCATCACCCCTCCGAGGTGATCCGCACGTCCCATGGCGCAACCCTGCGCTCCACTGGCGAAGAAATCACCGTCGGCCCGATCATCAAGATGTCCAAATCCAAGAAAAACGTCGTGGACCCCGAAGACATCATCGACCAATACGGCGCCGACACCGCCCGCTGGTTCGTTATGTCCGACAGCCCACCGGAACGCGATGTAGAATGGACATCCGCAGGCGCCGAGGCTGCATGGAAGCACATCCAGCGCATCTGGCGCATGGCTGATGAAATCAGCCAGAGCGCTTCGGACGGGGTGACAACCCCCGACGAGGCGCTCGCCCTCCTCAAAGCCACCCACCGCGCAATCGACGATGTAACCAAGGGCATCGAGGGGTTCGCCTTCAACAAGGCCATCGCCAAGCTGTACGAATTCACCAACACCTTGCAGAAATCCAAGGCTGGCAAGGCAGACAAACAAGCCGCGATGCTGGTTATGGCGCAGCTCATGCAACCCATGACCCCGCATATCGCCGAAGAAGTCTGGGCGTTGATGGGCGGGAAAGGCATGGTTACGACGGCACCTTGGCCCACCCTCGATCCTGCGATGTTGATTGACGACACCATCACCATGCCGATCCAGATCAACGGCAAACGGCGCTCGGAAATCAAGGTCGCCAAAGACCTGCCAAAATCCGAGGTTGAAAAACTGGCGCTGGCAGACGAAGCTGTGATCAGGGCGCTTGCTGGCAATGCACCCAAAAAACTGATCGTAGTTCCGGGCCGTATCATCAATGTCGTTATTTAACCGCCGCAAATTCCTGACCCTGACAGCCGCCCCGCTGGTCCTTTCGGCCTGCGGGTTCACCCCGATTTACAGCACGGGCTCCGCTGCCGAACGAATGCACGGCCGCATCGCACTTGGTTCTTTCGACGGCCTAAACGGGTTCCAGATGCGCGAACAACTGGAATCCCGCCTCGGCACTGCAACCGCAGCAACCCACCGACTTGATGTAGCACTAACGGTTAACAGCGACGGCATTGCGATCACCTCCGATGGATCGATCACGCGCTACAATCTGTCAGGCACCGCCGAATTCATCATCACCCAATTGGGCGGCGGCATCGTATTTCAGGGCATCGTCACAGCCTTCACCGCCTATAACGCGACCGCTTCGGTCTATGCCACGCGCATCGCCGAACAAGACGCAAATCGCCGGATGGCCATCACAATCGCCGATAAAATCGTCACCCGACTGGCCACCTCGGCCGAGGACTGGTTGCCGTGAAACTAAACGCCCGCGACGCCGCACGGTTTCTGGCAAAACCCGACATGTCCAAAGCTGGCGTGTTGTTGTTCGGGCCAGACGCCATGCGGATCGCGCTTAAGCGTCAAGATGTAGTCGCCACACTTATCGGCCCTACGGGCGAAATCGAGATGCGCCTGACCCGCATGAGCGGCGCCGAGTTACGCAAAGACCCCGCGCGCCTGCTGGACGCAATCAAAGCCCAAGGATTTTTCCCCGGCCAGCGCGTTGTTCTAGTCGAGGACGCCACCGACGGCCTGTCCAAAACCTTCCTCGCCGCCATTCAAGACTGGCTGCCCGGTGATGCAATGATGGTGGTCACGGCAGGCCAGCTAAACGCGCGATCCGCCCTTCGCAAAGCGTTCGAGGGCAGCGGCTCCTGCGTCACCATCGGCATCTATACAGACCCGCCAACACGCGATGAAATCGAAGCAACACTGAAAAAGTCGGGGATTGCGAACATCGACCCTGCCGCCATGACAGACCTCGACAATTTGTCCCGCCAACTCGCCCTTGGCGATTTCCGCCAGACTGTCGAAAAGCTCGCGCTTTATAAGCTCGGCGACGATACCCCCGTCACCCCCGACGACATAATCGCCTGCGCCCCGCTAACATCCGAGGC
>CAKZNY010000146.1 GCA_937132145.1 uncultured Paracoccaceae bacterium
CGCGCCGCTCAGTGACTTTGCCAATATAACGTTAAGGTTGATTGCTGATATAGAACTTAGGCTGATTTGTTCGTTGATTTTTTTCCACCGAACTTCGAATATTTAATGTGATTCTTTCCGCCTTTTTTATCCAATGCCTGATACCAAGTTGGTTTTTGTACTACACCTTTTTCGGCTTTCGCTGGCTTAGCTTTGGGGGATTCCATTTTATACTCCTTTATTCGGGCTAATGAGGGACATGTCAGAGCGGTTATTATGGTCATCCTTACAGATAAGCAATTAAAGTTTGTAGCTTAGATTCATTTATCGTGATGAGCCCGAAGTCTACGATACGGTTTGTTGTGCGAACTTCCGCTCCTCCAACGTCTTGATCCGCGTAAGTGCGACAGTGAGTTGGCTGTCCGATATTCCGCGCAATTGACGGCCAATACGCTGCCATAAATCAATTTCTCCCTTGTAAGTTCGGCGTTTCAATCCTAATTGACTTCGGTGAAGTACTCTTTCACCGAAATTTCCGACTCCTTAAGCAGATCGTCGATTTCTAGTTTAAGATCGCACTGCACCAAGGCCGCAGCGTTTTGCGAGTGGCAATTATTAGGAGATAAACGGATGGCTAACGGCACCGTAAAATGGTTCAACCCTACTAAAGGCTTCGGCTTTATCGCACCAGACAACGGCGGCAGCGACGTGTTTGTGCACATTTCTGCAGTTGAACAAGCTGGTCTGTCCGGTTTGGAAGACAACCAAAAAGTGACTTACGAACTGGAAACTGGTCGTAACGGCAAAGAATCCGCGTCTCAACTTGCGCTGGTATAAGCTAGTATAGACGGAAATTTCCGCCACTTAAGAATTCTAAGACGGCGGTTTGGACGATGTTCAGACCGCCGTTTTTCGTATACATGTCTAATTAAGTCGAATTGGGTTCTGAAATTGATGTTGCTGCAACTTGATCTCGCCATTTGAAATCATAACACCTTTACGCCACTGATTGTCCTTCATCACCGTTGGATATTTCTTTGCATAATCGCGGAATTGATCGTTTGTCACGGCAAACGATATGGGTAGATGTTTCAGACTGTCCAGAATGTATTTATCCGCCTGAACCCCCTTGGGCACTACATAGATTTCATCTCTCCTCAGCCCAAAAATATCATCAAGCATCGCCAATGAATGTTGTTGATCACTATGGAATGCACCGTGTTCGTTGAGTCTGTGAAAAATATTGGCATCAAAGAAACAAACGATACGATACCCTTCGGTCCGCAATTGGTGCACGATCATCCCAAGTGGTTGCGCATCTAATCCATTGTCGCGCCCAAAGTGATAGATATTGCTGCCATCAACAATGACCGTTTTCGCATCCAATCGCAGATCGCGCATGAATCCCTGACGATCATTGGTCAGCAAGGAATGTGTCGTGGGGTGCGTTGCTTTTTTACGGGACTTGGTGGCACGACGCTGGCGATAGACAAACAACCACAGTGCAATCAGTGCCGCCAAAAGGACCAGCATGATATTCCTGTCCATATCGGGACGCATCAAAAACCACCATAAGGGAAGAGCGGAAATTGCCGTCAACAGGGAGAAGTTCAGCAGCGTATATACTGTGTTTCGCAACCACGCACCGAAATTGAAACGCGGCTTCTTGTGTTCAACAGACGCTAGTTTATCACCCAATGTAATTGGTTCGTGCTTCATAATATGGATCATCCAAATGTCTTTCGCAGAAACGTAGCTCAGAATTTCCAAGAAGACCATAAGGGCTCCAAGCGGTCATTGAATACAACAATACTACCCTCAAAAGGTTAACGGCCCAGTGTAATAATTTGTACATACGCGTTGTGCACGCATTGTGTACGGGTTGTGCATAGCCCGATTTCCCGAAAACCGGTAAACGTTAACGGGCTATGCAATAATATTTCGCCCTTAAAGGCTCGCGTCCAGCGCGGCCAAAATCGCGTCGCCCATCTCTGTGGTCGAGATTGGCGTACCATCCTCTGGCCCCAGCAAATCCGCTGTGCGTGCACCATCGGCCAACACTTTTTCGACAGCCGCCTCAAGACGGTCAGCCTCGGCCCCGTCGTTGAATGAGTAGCGCAGCGCCATCGCGAAGGATAAAATACAAGCGATCGGGTTAGCTTTACCTTGGCCCGTAATGTCAGGCGCAGAGCCGTGTACCGGTTCGTACATCGCTTTGGGACGGCCATTTTCCATTGGCACGCCGAGGCTGGCCGATGGCAGCATTCCCAACGATCCCGTCAGCATCGCCGCCGTATCCGACAGCAAATCGCCGAACAAATTGTCCGTCACAATAACGTCGAACTGCTTGGGCCAGCGCACCAGCTGCATGGCCCCCGCGTCGGCGTACATGTGGGACAACTCGACATCAGGGTATTCGTTTTCATGCACCCACGTGACTTCTTCGCGCCATAAAACGCCGCTCTCCATCACGTTAGCTTTTTCCATCGAACAAACTTTGTTGCTCCGCTTGCGCGCCAATTCAAACGCCGAACGCGCCACACGGCGAATTTCGCTGGTGGTGTAACGTTGCGTGTTAATCCCTTCGCGCTCGCCATTTGGCAGGTCGAAAATCCCGCGCGGCTCGCCGAAGTATACGCCCGAGGTCAGCTCGCGAACGATCATGATATCAAGGCCCGCAACCACTTCTTTTTTCAACGACGAAAAATCCGCCAGCGCATCGAAACACTTCGCTGGGCGTAAGTTCGAGAACAAATCCATTTCCTTGCGAAGACGCAACAAACCGCGCTCTGGCTTCACGCTGAAGTCCAGATCATCGTATGCCGGACCGCCAACAGCGCCCAGAAGAACCGCGTCCACTTCCTGCGCTTTGGCCATCGTTTCATCCGTCAAAGGCGTGCCGTGTTTATCATAAGCCACACCGCCAACGAGGTCCTCGGTCACGTCGAACTCCATGTCGCGTTTCTTGCCGTACCAAGTGATAATCCGCTTAACTTCGTCCATAACCTCGGGGCCGATGCCGTCGCCTGCAAGTATAAGAAGGGATGGAGTGTTCATGTGCATGTCCTTTGCAAATTCCGTTAGAATTCGCCTATCGCGTTGCTCGCGCAGGGTCAAGTATCCAGCAGCAGACTTAAACAAACGCGGCTAGTATTGCATTCCTGACATTGTCTGCCATACGCATATCTAAAGGGAGTTTTTCGTATGGCGAACCACACTGACGGACACCGGATTTATGCGATTGGCGATATCCACGGATGTCTTGACGCGCTGAAACAGGTTCAGGAAAACATCCGGCAAGATTTGCAAAACCGCCCGCACCCACACCCGATTACCATTTACCTTGGCGACTTCATCGACCGTGGCCCTGACAGCCGCGGCGTCATTGATAATCTGATCGCCGAGCGCGCGTCGCCGCATCACACCCACATGCTGTTAGGTAATCACGACGAGATGATTTTGACATTTATTCAAGACCCATTGATTCCGATACGCCCAAACGGCCCAAAGGTTAACAAAATCCACTGGCTACACGAGCTTGGTGGCGGCGCCGAGACCTTGCGTTCATACGGCGTTAACGGTGCCACCCACGAGGATCCGAAAGCCAAGCACGAAGCCTTCGTTGCGGCCCTCCCCGATACCCATTTACATTTCTTTAAGAACCTGGAGCATTACATTCGCATCGGCAGCTATCTGTTCGTGCACGCAGGGATCAATCCTGATGTGGCGCTCGAAGATCAAACGCTGGATGATCTGATCTGGATGCGCGAGCCGTTCCTGTCCTTTGATAAAGACCACGGCTTTACGGTCGTTCACGGCCACACCCCCGTGAACGAAGTAGAGAACCACGGCAACCGGATCGCCATCGACACAGGCGCGGTGTTTGGTCATACTTTATCCTGTCTGGTTGTCGAAAACGCCGATCAATCCCTGCTTACGAACGACGGGCTAAAACCCTGCCCACCGCTTTAATCGATTAACAAATCCACCCAAACCATCCGGTGGTTCGACGCACCATCGCGGCCTTGTGCAATCATATACCCGTCAGCGTCATCTGGCGCAGGCCAAAAAACGCCACTGTCCGTCACGGTCAAACTGGCTGAGGGCAGTGCATAATCGACCCGCATATTGCCAATATCCGCGTCCCATTCCACGGTGTCTTGCGCGTGGGCGCC
>CAKZNY010000147.1 GCA_937132145.1 uncultured Paracoccaceae bacterium
TTTTCACGCACTGTGCCGCATGGGCATGGCTCCGCCAATTGAAGCGATCAGTTTACTTAATCCGAGGACAATTGGGCTTGAAGAATTGTCCTCGGCCATGAAAACTGGCCTATCGGTCTTAGAAGCGGTTCCACAGCTTAATGGTGAGTTTTTAGTGCGTGATGTTACCGCACTTGCGCGTCGAGATTTCGGCGCAGCACTAGCGAACCTGTGGATCACAATCGAGCAAATTACCGAATATCTTTGGCAGCGTGATGTGATCGAGGTCGAGAGGGTTTCAAAAGAGCGCCTTAAGGGGCGCCATGATCAACTGAACGACCATAGAACTTGGGCGGTGGGAAACAAACACGAACTTTTTCATCAGATTGGTATTATTTCCTTTCCTTTGCTGACTTCGCTTTCTTTCGCGAGGCGGGCACGAAATAAATTGTCTCATGCAGGGAAGCATCCGCTCGAAGCAGATAGCTATGCCGCTTATGAGGCAGTCTGTGGGTTACTGTCTGCCGCGTTAGGAAAAAAATTCCCATGGAAGAGTTGCCAATCGAAGATCATGGGCTATCAGATCCGTTCATACTGGACCTGTCGCGCTTTAGTGCCGCTCCATGAACTCATTTAAGCGGCAATTCTTTCGAATGCCAAGCAACTGTATTTAATTTGTGCGCCAGAGTTGGTTTTTCGCCACCAGAGCATTGGCGATTACCAATAGCTTTCGGGCCACGGCGATCAGGATGACTTTATGCGGTTTCCCTTTTTCTTTTAGCCGTTTGGCAAATGCTTTGAGATGCGGATTGTGTGTCGATGCCACTAGGGCCGCCTGATAGAGCAGGCAACGCACATTGTATCTGCCCCCTTTGATTGTTCTTTTACCATCGTTTCGGCCACTGTCATTGTTTATCGGCGCAACGCCAGCCAGCGCTGCAATTTGTTTGTCGCTAATTGAGCCCAATTCAGGCATTTCACCAATCAGGACGGCGCATAGAACAGGACCTATTCCCGGTATCGAGCGTAGGATTTTCGCATGTTGTTTCATCTGTGAATCAGCCCTGATCTGTGTTTGCACGGCATCGTCCAGCACCTTGATCTGGTGTGATAGCAGGTCGAGAAGTTCTGTGTCCAAATCTATCAGTTCGGCATCATGGTGCTGTTGAATCTGACACTTCAATCGTTTGCGCAATTCCACCAACTGACGACGCTTTGTGCTCAAGGCATTGAGATGACGTAGTTTCTCCGCAGGCAACCTTCGCCCGCAATGGGGCCGGAATGCCATGAACTCTGCGATCAGACGTGCATCAACGGGATCGGTTTTTGCCAATGCACCCGTCGCGCGTGCAAATGCACGCACATGGGCTGCAGAAACCTGCCTGACATCATAGCCAGCGATATCCAGCGCTTTCCATACAGCCCATTCATAGCCGCCTGTGGGTTCCAGCGCGATGATTTGGCTCAGTGGCGGACCCAGTTTGGCCTGAAGCTTAGCGTGGCCCGTTGGTGTGTTTGGTACCGCAAAGGCCGCGCCTGTTTTGCTGACGTATACGTAAATTTCAAACTTGCCGACATCCAGCCCGACAAAACCGCTCTTCTGTGTCATAATCTAAATCTCTTTCTTATGCTCCGGGGTCATGCGCCCCAATCAACTGTTCGAGTTTGAAGAAAGAGAAGGGTCGCCAACCTTGGCTACGTGGTCTAACCACAAGGGACTAACGGCGGACACCTTCCCGGTCCGGCATCTTGCAAAACGCTGGTCCGGGAGCAGGATAACAAAGTTTAGGGTCAGGACCTATTAAACTACTTGCGTAGATGTCAAAGTTCTGAATCAATGCCCTCCAGCATCAGGAGGGTAACATGTCAGACCAATTTTGGCTCAGCCAAGAACAATTAGCGCGGATCAAGCCGTATTTTCCTTTGTCGCACGGGGTGCCTCGGGTGGATGACCGCAAGGTTATCAGCGGCATCATTCACGTGATCCGAAACGGGTTGCGCTGGCGGGACGCCCCGGCGGTCTACGGGCCGCATAAAACCTTGTATAACAGGTTCATACGGTGGTCGAAGATGGGGGTGTTCGACAAGATATTCACCGCTTTGGTGGCCGAAAGCGGCCCGCCGGACCGCCTGATGATTGACGCAACCCACCTCAAGGCGCACCGTACGGCTTGCAGCCTGCTAAAAGGGGGGATGTTCCGCGCGCTATCGGCCGCACCAAGGGTGGCCTGAACAGCAAACTGCACGCGGTTTGCGATGGCGAGGGCCGCCCGGTGCGGCTTTTACTGACCGAGGGCCAGCAATCCGATCACAAAGGTGCTGCGACATTGCTGCCGGATTTACCGCTTTCCAAGGAGATGCTGGGCGATAAAGGCTATGATAGTGACGCCTATCGAGCCGCTTTGATCAAGCGTGGCATAACCCCTTGCATCCCGCCGAGAGCCAAACGCAAACACCCCGCAACCTACTGTAAAACCTTATATAAGCAGCGTCACAAGGTCGAAAACATGTTCGCCAAACTCAAAGATTGGCGCCGCATCGCCATGCGATATGACCGCTGCGCTCACGCCTTTCTATCCGCCATCCAAATCGCCGCTTTCGTCATCTTCTGGATCAATCAATGAGTCCTGACCCTAGGGTCCGGACCTATTAATCACTTGCCTTCCTGACAGTGTTCTGAATCAGTGTTCTCCAGCATCAGGAGGGTAACATGTCAGATCAATTTTGGCTCAGCGAAAAACAGATAGCGCGGATCAAACCGTATTTTCCTTTGTCGCACGGGGTTCCACGGGTGGACGACCGCAAGGTCATCAGCGGCATTATTCACGTCATTCGCAATGGGTTGCGCTGGCGGGATGCGCCGGCGGTGTATGGGCCGCATAAAACCTTGTATACTCCCACGGCTGAATTGACCTGATTTTCATGTGATCAGATGATTTTGTATTCGTCGTGTGAGATGATGCGAAAGTTGTCACTGACGGTATCGCGGAAGTCTTTCCAATTTGCGGGCAAGGTTTGGCGGAAGAACTGTAGAATGGCCTCGGTAAACCGGTTGAATGTGGCGTAGTGCTGATTGTGCGTCACCCATTTGTGCATCACCCCCCAGAGGCGTTCTATCGGGTTCAGATGTGGCGCGTATGGTGGCAGGAAGTGCAGTTTCACCTTACGGTTGGGGCTGTTGAGCCATGGCTGGAGTACTTTGGCGTGATGATACCGGGCATTGTCCATAAAGACGTGGATTCTCGCCATTGTCGGATTGTTGCGCTCCAGCTTTTCCAACATCTGTCGCGTTGTCTGCGCGTTTATCTTTTCGGCTTCGACAAAGGTGAATTGGAAGGTCTCAAGATCAATTGCGCCTTGGATGTTCAACCGCTTGCGACCTGATGTGGATTTGATCGCGGTCTTCTGATCTTTGGGAAACCAGCCATGGGCCAGGCGGCTTTGATGCGTTGGATGTACGGCATCTGAGAACACAACCATCTCATCGCTCCCCAAGCCCGTCATCAAAGTCTCATAATGCGCGATGAAGGCTTCCTGTGCTGCTTCATCGGCTTGGGCTGGCAGAGATTGCGGCTTCTTATAGACAAACCCCAAACGATGCATCAGTTTGGTCGCTCCCGATGAGCAATAGCTCTGGCCGTATTCCGCCAGAATATAAGCGCATACCTCATCAGCGTTGCTGGCGGGATTGTTGGTGAAGTGTTCCGTCAAAGCCTTCTCTTGTGCCGCAAATAAATGGCCTTGGCGTTGGCTATAATCCTTCAATCCTAAAAATGACAAACCTGCGCCAGCAAAGGCAAACTTCCATTCGGTTAGAACCGTCGGCCCAATATCCAGAATGAAACAAATCGTCTTCGCATCAACGCCAGCGTCCAAAAGGATGAATGCACGGGCACGCTTCCAGACGAGAACCGGGACTTTACGCTGTCGGCAAATAGCCTGAAGTGCAGATCGTTGATCTTCGGTCAAGCTTACTGATTTTGGTTGGTCATTCATGCGCGAAGTTTGCTGTTGGAAATTTCGAAACACCATGCGACAATTGGAATCTACTTCCGCCGAATATCGAAGGTCAATTCAGTCGTGGGAGTATACAATAAAAATAAGTTCCGTACAGAAAACTGCCGCCAATGAAACCGTAAAGGCTGGAATTGTATTTACTGTACAAATAT
>CAKZNY010000148.1 GCA_937132145.1 uncultured Paracoccaceae bacterium
CCCTCAACCGCGGGCACCGCGCCCAGCGTCGCGCCGACCACAGGTTCCGCCATAAATGCCATTACAGTGTCCGGTCCCAGCCGCAGAATCGCGTCCTCCAACTCCTGCGCGGCCCGTAAACCGTAAGCCTCGGCGCTCTCGCCGTCTTCGCGCAAACGGTATTCGAAACAAGGGGATATATGCGTCACATCCATCAGCAAGGGCGCGAACTGTTGGCGACGCCAAATATTTCCGCCAGCCGACAATGCCCCGATAGTATTGCCATGATAGGACTGCTTACGCGCAATCAAGTGCCTGCGCTGCTCCTGCCCCTTTTCCACAAAATACTGGCGTGCCAGCTTGATCGCCGCCTCGGTCGCCTCGGAGCCGCCGGAAACGAGGTATACCTTTTCCAACCCCTCCGGTGCGTGTTCAATCAACAAATCCGCCAACTTTTCCGCTGGTTCAGACGTCAGAAAACTGGTGTGTGCGAAGGCTAGCTGATCCAGCTGCGCCTTGATTGCCTCGGTAATTTCAACGTCACCGTGCCCAAGACAGGATACCGCCGCGCCACCCGAGGCATCCAGATATCGCTTGCCGGAGGCGTCGTACAAATAACACCCTTCACCAGACACGGCGACCGGCGTTTTTACTTTAGTGTGACGGGGGAAAATATGGCTCATGATACGTCCTCGATGAATACTCGGACTATGCGCCAAATTTTACGCTTGGAAAGCATAATCCCGATATTACAGTAAAAGTTTACTGCCCCGACCGAAGCGCTTATAGAGCGGTTATGATAAACGACTCTGATAACAACGGCCTCGCATTTCTGAAAATGCACGGGCTTGGCAACGACTTTGTGGTAATCGACGCTCGTGGGCGCGAGAACCCGATGACGCCTGCCTTGGCCTGCGCCATCGGCGACCGCCATTTCGGCATAGGGTTTGACCAACTGGCCTTGATCCGCATGGAAGGCGATATCACCGCGGTTGACTACTGGAACGCCGACGGCAGCCTGTCAGACGCCTGCGGAAACGCCACTCGTTGCGTCGCCCGCCTAATGATGGCCGAAACGGGTGGCAACACCGTAGTGCTGCGAACCGGGCGCGGCGATCTGATGTGCGAGGACGCAGGCGACGGTATGATCCGTGTAAACATGGGGCAACCGCAGCTTAACTGGCAAGAAATTCCGCTGGCTGAAGAGGTCGATACCGTCGCCCTACCCATCAACGGCGCGCCGAGTGCAACAGGCATGGGTAACCCGCATTGCAGTTTTTTCGTTGACGACGCAGATGCTGTCAATCTGGACGAATTAGGCCCGCGCATCGAAAACCATCCCCTGTTTCCCGAACGCACCAACGTACAAATCGTACAAGTCCTCGACCGTAGCAACCTGCGCGTCCGCGTATGGGAACGCGGTGTCGGGCACACACTCGCCAGCGGCTCCAGCGCCTGCGCGGTTACAGTTGCCGCTCACCGCAAGGGCTTGGCAGACCGCAAGGTTACCGTCCTTCTCGACGGCGGCGAACTGGAAATTGACTGGCGTGAAGATGGCGTCTGGATGACCGGCCCAACGATGCTGGTTTCCAGCGGAACCTTTTCCATCGAGTTCCTGAAGGCCGCCGGATGACCGTTAAGACGCCCCCTATTTTCGCGACCTTTGGCTGTCGCCTGAACGCCTATGAAACCGAGGCCATGCGCGAGCTGGGCACCGAGGCGGGGCTGGATAACGCCATCGTCATCAACACCTGCGCCGTCACGGCCCATGCCGTCCGTTCCGCCAAACAACGCATCCGCAAATTGCGCCGCGAGAACCCAGACGCCCGCATGATCGTCACCGGTTGCGCCGCGCAGATCGAGCCGAAAACTTTCGCCGATATGCCGGAGGTTGACCTTGTCCTCGGCAATCTCGAAAAAATGCAGGGCGACACGTGGAACGCCCTCGCCAAACCGGATTTCATCGGCCAAACCGAGAAAATCATGGTCAACGACATCATGGCCGCGACCGAAACCGCAGGCCATCTGATCGACGGTTTCGGCACCCGCGCGCGCGCCTATGTGCAAGTCCAGAACGGCTGCGATCACCGCTGCACCTTCTGCATAATCCCCTTTGGCCGTGGCAATTCCCGCTCCGTCCCCGCAGGTGTCGTGGTCGAACAAATCCAGCGCCTCGTGGACAAAGGTTTCAACGAAATCGTGCTAACCGGCGTCGATATGACAAGCTGGGGCGCAGACTTGCCCGCCGCACCAAAGCTCGGCGACCTAGTCCAACGCATCCTGCGCCTCGTCCCCGACCTCCCGCGCCTCCGCATCAGCTCCATCGACTCAATCGAGGCTGACCCCGCCCTGATCGACGCCATCGCCAGCGAACACCGCCTAATGCCACACCTGCATCTGTCCCTGCAAGCGGGCGACAACATGATCCTCAAACGCATGAAACGCCGCCACAACCGCGACGATGCAATCCGGTTTTGCGAAGACATGCGCCGCGCCCGCCCCGACATCATCTACGGCGCCGACATCATCGCAGGCTTCCCGACGGAAACCGACGAGATGTTCGAAAACTCCCTGCGCCTGATCGAGGATTGCGGCCTCACATGGCTGCACATCTTCCCCTATTCCGCCCGCGAAGGCACCCCCGCAGCCCGCATGCCCCCAGTCCACGGAGCCATTATAAAAGAGCGCGCCGCCCGCCTCCGCGCCGCTGGTGATGCACGCGTACAAAACCATCTGAAATCCCAAATCGGAACGCAGCACAACATCCTGATGGAAAGCGCCCACATGGGCCGAACCGAGGCCTTCACCGAGGTCCATTTCGACACCCCGCAAGAATTAGGCCATATTATAACCACTACCGTCACAGGTCAAAACGGCAAACAATTGCTCGTCCAATAAAAAGCTTAAAGCATGCACCCGAATCCAGCCTTCCGCAAAGCCACCCACGCAAGTGCCCTCGAATTCGCCAGCCAGCGTGGTTTCGGCATTCTCAGCATCAATGGCGCAGACGGCCCCCTCGCCGCCCACGTGCCCTTCATAATCTCGCCCGACGGGAAATACGTCGAGGCCCACGTCATGCGCTCCAACCCCATTGCGCGCGCGTTAACCACACCGCAGCCTGCCCTATTGACCGTTTCTGGCCCCGACGGATACATCTCGCCAGACTGGTATGGCGCGGATGGCCAAGTCCCGACATGGAACTACATCGCCGTCCACCTGCGCGGCCAGTTGCAGTTGTTACCGCAAGACGATCTGCGCGGCGTTCTTGAACGTGTATCCGATGAATTCGAGACCCGACTCGCCCCAAAACCCATCTGGAAAATCGACAAATTAGCGACGGATGCACTGGATAAAATGATGCGGATGATTATCCCGATCCGCCTTGATATCACGTCAATCGACAGCACCAGAAAACTGGGGCAAAACAAACCTGACACGGCCCGCCTTGGCGCTGCCGACGGCCTTGCCACATCAAACATCGGATCAGAACTATCAGCCCTTGCCCAGAGGATGCGCGAGGCCCTAGACTAGCGCGAACCAAATCAACCGAGGCCCCTTCATGAAGCTCTATTACGCCGCCGC
>CAKZNY010000149.1 GCA_937132145.1 uncultured Paracoccaceae bacterium
CCAGCACCGCGGCAAGTTTTCCATTTAAAGTGATACGGTCGTCATCAAAGGCAAAGCGTTCGGTGATTTCAGCTAATTCGCCCAGACGCACCTGCCCGCCATTGGACGCCGAACGAATTATTAGCGAAGCCAGAGCATCGGCAGTCTGGCGCTCTTCAACAACCCGCACCAATAAGGTTTCATCCCGGGTTTTCAGCGTGCCCGACGGTAGGTCCAGACTGGCAGCCTGCATGGCGCGGGCCACGTCGGAAACTGACAAACCGAATTTCCGCAAAGCATCCGCATTCAGACCAACCCGCAATTCACGGCTGGAAAACCCTTTGATATCGACAATAGGTACACCGCCCCAGCGCAACATTCGTATGCGCACATCCTCGGCATAATCTTTCAAATCCGTGCGTTCGGTCGGGCCGGTAATAGACACGGAGGCTACAAAATCGGTTAGCCCTAGCGGCTTGATCCGCGGAGTTTCCGCCCTGTCAGGAAAGTCGGTGATCACCTCTATTTGGGATTTCACATCCGCTACGAAAACCTGAAAATCACTGTTTTCATGCATTCGTGCCACCGCACGGGCAAGCCCCTCGCGGGCCTCGCAGGTTTGCGTATCAAGGTCTGCCACCGCATCCAGCGCGTTTTCGATCCGCTCACAGATCGCCGTTTCAACATCCTCCGGACGCGCGCCGGGATAGGGCACAGTGATTTCAACACGGGTGGGATCCTTGCCCGGAAAGGTTTCGCGCAAAAGCTGTGGGCCGCCCAGTAAGCCCAGAACCAAAAGCAGGAACATTAGCAGGTTGGAAGCTGTCGGGTGGGCTGTGAAGAACCGAATCATTCGGTGTCTCCGAGGGCTGTAATCTCCTGCATCAGCTCTGTATCGGGATGTAGGTCCAGCAACATACCCTCGATCATCGGCACGGGGTTGCTAACGACAATTTGCGTGCCCTCCTCGATACCTTCGGTTATGATGGCCATACGGTCGCGTAAAAATGAAACCGTCACCGGCACAAGCCGCAGCCTGTTGTCGGAATCCACCAGCATGATCTTACCCGCCCGCAAGGCGCTGCGCGGAACGGCAATGCCTTCCAGCGGGGCAGCCTCCAGTATCGCCTCGACAAACATCCCCTTGGTAAGGGGCGGACGAATACCCAGCTTTGCAACTTCATAGGTGTTATCAATGCGCAGGATAACGCCGACGGCACCGGTTTTAGGGTCAATAGTATTGCTGATCCTGTCCAGAGTAGCAGGCCAGGTGATGTCCTCTCGTCCCAGTTTCAGCACGACTTCCGCGCCAAGACCTAGCCCCTCAAGTATCTCGCCAAGGTCTGATGAACCCAACGAAAAAACCTGCGTGGTAGCATCAAACTGGCGGAACAGGGTTTGCAGGTCGTCCGCAGGTATCTGCACTTCAATCTCGGCGGCACTTATGCCATCAAATTCGGCAATGATCTGCCCGCTGCGCACCACCTGCCCGATCTCGACGGAAACAGCCCCGACACGGGCGGCAAATGGCAGGTGCAGTTTGGTTCGGGTGATATTCAGTTCGGCGGTTTCCAGTGTGACCTGATAGACGGCTATCTGTTCTGTCTGAACCAGACGCTGGGTTGGCAGTAAAGCCAGCGAATTCCGCAGTGTCTGCTCTCTTTGGCGCTGTGCAAGATGGGCGGCCATTGCGCCGTCAAGTGCGGTCTGCGAGGTTGTGCCAGCCTCATACAGCTTGCGCACCCGCTGGAGGTCGCGCTCTTTCAGCGCGAGGATTTCCGCCTCTATAGCCAGTCCGGCTTTCAGGTTGGCCTCCAAAACCTCGATTTCAGCCAGACGTGCCTCAGAGGCCCGAATATTGGCGCGCGCCTGATCAACCGCCAGCGTATAATCGCTGTCAGACAGACGTAGAAGAACCGCCCCTGCGGGCAGTATTCCCCCCTTTTTCAACAACGGATTCAAATATTCGACCGTGCCGCTTACCTGCGCAATGGCCTGGTAAGTGCGGGCCGGCACAATCAAACCAAAACCGGTTGCCCTAGGGGAAATCCCGGCTTTACGAGCCTCGATAACACGTACAGCGACGGCCCGTTCAGCCACCTCTTCCTGCATCGGTGCAGGTTTGGTCGAGATTGTATAGGCAACAAATCCGACCCCCACCAAAACAAGAGGCAAGGTTATAAGTAGTAGCTTAAACGTACTCTTCATTTTTCTTCTCCTGTGTGCATAAATCCGGTCAACAGCAAGTCCAGTAACCGCGCTCCATCCTTTTGTAATATTTCGGAATTTCGCTTAACTAGCATCCGCAGAACAAGACTCTGGATCAGCCCCATGATCAGCAAGGCGGCATCCTGTGCATCCAGATTTTCACGGAAAACCTTTGCGTCAACGGCCCGGGACACAAGCACTTCCAGCTCTTGTCTAAATGCGGCCATGGCCTTCAGAATTGGTTTCTGAAAGGCGGCCAGTCCCGGAGCATCACCGCGCATTGTCATCAGTTCGGGCATCGCCGGGTTTTGCGCAGCCAGTGCCAGATGCGCCAGCACCAGCTGTTTTAAGTTGCTGACGGGTGTCATCCGCGCTTCGGCGGCAAGGGTAATGTTTTCTCTGATTTTTTTAGCAAGGCTGTTGGATACCGCGCACCAGATGTCCTCTTTTCGCCGAAAATGCTTGTAGATCGCGGGTTGGGTCAATCCGAGTCTGGACGCGATCATGCCAGTTGAGACATTGCCGGGCGAGTGAAGATACGCCAACTCCAGAGCAACCTTTTCAATCTCACGCTTCCGGTCCGCACCGGTTTTGCGGGCGGGCATTTTCATTTTCGAGCCCGCCGCATCAGCCGGGCCATGCTATAAAAATAACCCGCAATGAACCTGGCATGACGAAAGGGAAACAGACACCCTGTGCCTTTCCTGCTCCCTCCAGATCAAACAGGGTGCTACTGGATATGAACAAGATCAGCACCCGAGCGATATTGCAGCATAGAAATTGCTTTTCTCCAAATGGGGGATTTCGCTTCTTGTTCCATAAAAATACTACCCTGAGAGTGCGTTGGTAATACTCCTATAACTTGCTCGCTTTTTGTCAAGTGGGGAGGTTCCTCCTGGGCGTTCTTTTCGATGGTTCAGGCGGATGACAATTCAGTGAAAGTGACCTGCCCCCCGGAAGTTCCCTCACTTTGATGTAGAGTCTGCCTAACCTTTGAAGGAGCAGACGAATGCGAAAGAGCCGTTTTACCGAGGCGCAGATTATTGGGATGATCAAGGAGCAGGGTTCAAGCGTTAAGCAATCGATCCAGTGGATTGATTGTAGTGCCGAACGGAATGCCTACGGCGGAGGTTTACCGCAGGCATGGCCTAAGGGCGGCGTCGTTCTACAAGTTCAAATCGAAATATGGTGGAATGAATATTTCCGACACCCATCGCCTTAAAACCCTGGAGGACGAGAATGCCCGGCTGAAGCGTCTGCTGGCAGATACGATGCTGGATAATGTGGTACTTAAAGACTTGCTGGGAAAGAACTGACGATGCCGAAAGAGCGGCGAGGTGCAGCGCTCAAGGTGACGTGCGCCA
>CAKZNY010000150.1 GCA_937132145.1 uncultured Paracoccaceae bacterium
CGATGATTGCAGCTTTACATATGGTGCGGTCAGATGACTTCAGACCTAAAACGCGTTACAGGCGGTCGATTTCGTCTTTTCGAATGGGCAGTTTATCAATCGCCCGCGATAATTCACGCGGTGTCCACGGAGTGGATTTTCGCAAGACAACGCTGCCTTCTTTATCCAAAAGCACCACGGTGAATTCATATGGCCGTAGCCGTTGGCGCAACGGCCCGTATGCGGCAACGTCGGTGTCCGTAAGAATAACAACGTCGCGTTCTTCCAAAATGGCGGGGTCTTCGGCCAACATCTCCATTTGCAGAACAAACCGTGGATCAAACGGCGAATCCGCAAAAATCACCAGCGGGCGCGCTATCCACTTATATTCCGCAAGCGGGTCGCTTGTCTCTTGTGCCACGGCAAAGATCGCAAACAACGATATGAACAAGGCTAGTAAACTGAATTTACGCATAATTCCTCCGATATCCCAAAACATAAGCACTGAACCTCTGAATTCTAATAGCTATCACGGAACTGTACGATATTCCGCAACGCTAATGCGATTCAACCCCGATTTACACCCCGAAAATGATAGTGAGCCGTGTTATGAGCGATAAATCCGATGACTGGAAAGCCCTCGCCGAAAAGGAACTCCGAGGCCGCCCTCTGGACGACCTGACTTGGCACACCCCCGAAGGGATCGCCATAAAACCGGTTTACACAGCCGAGGATCTGGACGGGATCGAGCACCTTGGCGGCATGCCCGGAATTTCGCCTTACACACGCGGCCCGCGAGGGACGATGTATGCAGGCCGCCCTTGGACGATCCGGCAATATGCAGGGTTCTCGACCGCCGAGGAAAGCAACGCGTTTTACCGCAAGGGGCTGGCGGCGGGGCAGAAGGGTGTCTCCGTGGCGTTCGATCTGGCGACGCATCGGGGCTACGATTCCGACCACCCGCGCGTGGTTGGCGATGTTGGTAAGGCCGGCGTCGCGATTGACAGTGTCGAGGATATGAAAATCCTGTTCGACGGTATTCCGCTGGATAAAATGTCGGTCTCCATGACGATGAACGGCGCCGTGATCCCGATTTTGGCCAGCTTTATTGTGGCTGGAGAGGAGCAAGGCGTGGACCGTGCAAATCTGACCGGAACCATCCAGAACGATGTGCTGAAGGAGTTTATGGTCCGCAACACATATATTTACCCCCCCGAGCCGTCGATGCGGATCGTGTCGGATATCATCAAATATACCGCCGCCGAGATGCCGAAATTCAACTCCATCTCGATTTCGGGCTACCACATGCAAGAGGCTGGCGCGAACCTCGTGCAGGAACTGGCGTTCACGCTGGCGGACGGTAAAGAATACGTTAAGGCCGCGATTGCTTCGGGAATGGACGTGGATGCGTTTGCCGGACGGCTGTCGTTCTTCTTCGCGATCGGGATGAATTTCTTCATGGAGGCCGCAAAACTACGCGCCGCGCGGCTGTTGTGGTCCCGTATCATGGCTGAATTCAACCCGCAGAACCCGCAATCTTCAATGCTGCGCACGCATTGCCAAACCTCTGGGGTAAGTCTGCAAGAACAAGATCCGTATAACAACATCATCCGCACGGCTTACGAGGCGATGTCGGCGGCGTTGGGCGGGACGCAATCGCTGCACACAAACTCATTCGACGAGGCGATTGCCCTGCCCACGGAGTTTTCGGCAAGGATCGCGCGCAATACCCAGTTGATTTTGCAGAATGAGACCGGCGTGACCAACGTCGTTGATCCGCTGGCCGGGTCGTATTACGTCGAAAGCCTGACCAAAGAACTTGCGGATGAAGCGTGGAAATTGATCTGCGAGATCGACGAAATCGGCGGCATGACCAAGGCTGTGGCCAGCGGCATGCCGAAGTTGCGGATCGAGGAAGCGGCAGCCCGCAAGCAAGCGGCAGTGGACAAAGGCGATGACGTGATCGTCGGGGTCAACAAGTTC
>CAKZNY010000151.1 GCA_937132145.1 uncultured Paracoccaceae bacterium
ATCGCGCCCCTCCATCAGTAAGAGTGTGGCGTGGACAAACGTCTGAGGTTCGCTTCCGATACGGAAAAACTCAACCGAGGTTGCTCGTATTTTTATTGTTGGGCCGTCAAAAGCATCTTGGCCAGCCAGGACCGTAAACAATTGATTGCACACCGATTGGATGTCGTTGGTTTGCTCAAGGCCTTTTGAAAATTCAATTGAAACGTGAGGCATGCAATTTCCTTTTTCTAAAACCGGCTACAAGTATCATCAGTTTGGCTTTAGCAACCTGTATATCTTGATAGTTTGAGCTTTGACATTGAAAATGGCAGCTTAGTCCCGCAGTTCCCTCCGAATACTCAAACCGCCTAAAGTTACCCTTTTTTGGAGCATCACTGCTGTTCCACCTGATTTAGGTCAAGGCGCAGGGCGCTGTGTGCGCTATAATGCCCCTAACTGAAACCTGTTGGAGAATGGTTATGTACAAATCTATCCTCGTTCCTATCGATCTGGCTCACCCCGAAGTCGGGCAGGCGATGATCAAACGCGCGGTTTTGCTTTCTGACGACAACGCGAAGATAACTCTGCTGCATGTGATCGGCGACATTCCGGCCTACGTGGAATCCTATCTTCCCGAAGGACAATTGCAGAAGGGCCTTGCGGAAACAAAGGCGACCCTGAAGGCTTTGGCGGACGCAATTGACGTCAAGGCAGACATCGTTGTGCGCTATGGCAGCCCAAGCCCTGTTATTCTTGACGAGGCAGATGAGCGCGATATTGACCTGATTATCATCGCCTCGCATCACCCGGGTATTAAGGATTACTTAATCGGATCCACGGCCTCACGGGTTGTGCGGCATGCGGATTGCTCGGTTCTGATTAACCGTTAGGTGGTTTTTCCTTGATAAAACGTCGATAAAATATCAGTATCGACGTATGGAAAAAGCACCTACAAAACGTAAAATCGTCTCTTCCCGTCATTTGGCAACAACTGGCGGGTGGCAGCTTTCGGAATTTGAATTCGGCCTGATCGTCGCCTACAACGGCTTTAGTCGTTGGGTGAGTCGATGTATGGCCGCGTCCGGGTATCCGACGCTCAGCACAATGGAAATTCTGGTGTTGCACAACATCAACCATCGAGATCGCGGCAAACGGCTGTCGGATATCTGCTTTATGCTAAACATCGAAGACGTCCATACGGTGAATTACGCCATCAAAAAACTGGTGAAACACGCGCTGGTCGTTGGTGAAAAGTCCGGTAAAGAGATGCTGTATTCCACCACCACCGAGGGGGTCGATCTGTGCACCAAATACCGTGACGTACGCGAGCAGTGCCTGATCGAAAGCCTGAATGCCGACGGTGATGAACTTAGCGAGATCGCCGCAACCCTGCGCACCTTGTCGGGCATTTATGACCAAGCAGCCCGCGCCGCCTCGTCGCTTTAGTGACCGCTTCCCATCGGGCCGACGTTAACGTCGTAATCGACCGCCACGCGGTAATCAGGGTCGTCGTCCATATCGACCATAAGTTGCCCCGCATTGGTTAACAAACGATGACAATCCTGCGTCAGGTGGCGCAGGCGCAGGCGTTTGCCGGCTTCTTTGTATTTCGCCGCTACATCCTCAATGGCTTGCAGGGCGCTGTGATCAACGATGCGGGAATCCATGAAATCAAGGATTACAACATCGGGGTCATTTTCAGGGTCAAACCGTTCAACGAAGCTGGTGGCGGAACCGAAGAACAACGGGCCAGTGATTTCGTAAACCAGCGCACCTGCCTCGGATTGCGATTTGCGCGCCACGATCTGAATGCGGGCAGCGGCATTCCATGCGTAAACCACGGCGGATACCAGCACACCGACAACGACAGCGGTCGCCAAGTCCTCGGCCACGGTGACGCCGGTTACCAGCAGGATGACCAGCGCGTCAGACTTAGGTACGCGGCGCAGAACCCCGATACTTTGCCACGCGAACGTGCCAATCACGACCATGAACATCACGCCAACCAGCGCGGCTAGCGGGATCATCTCGATTATGCCGCTGCCAACCAGAATGAAGGCCAGCAGGAACAAGGCGGCCGAGATGCCGGAAAGCCGCGTCCGCCCACCGGATTTCACGTTGATCATCGACTGCCCGATCATCGCACAGCCGCCCATGCCACCGAAGAAACCAGTGACCACGTTGGCCGCACCCTGTGCGACGCATTCCTGCGAAGCGCCGCCGCGTTTGCCGGTAATTGCTCCGACAAGGTTCAACGTCAACAGGCTCTCGATCAGGCCAATCGCTGCGAGGATGAACGCATAGGGGAAAATGATTTTCAATGTTTCAAAAGTGAACGGCACTTGTGGAATACCAAAAGTTGGCAGGCCACCTTTGAGCGTCGCAAGGTCGCCAACACGCGGTACGGGCAGATCAAAAGCGATTACCAAAAACGCGATGATGCCGATTGCAGCCAAAGGGGCGGGAATAAGCTTCGTCACTTTCGGGGTCAAAAACACCAGCGCCATTGTGCCGCCAACCAGTGCCAGCGTCAGCCAAAGCGTCACGCCAGACATCCAGATGTGCCCGCCTGCGCCGTCAGAAACCTTGAATTGTTCCATCTGTGCGAGGAAAATAACGATGGCAAGACCGTTCACGAACCCCAGCATCACCGGATGCGGGACCATGCGGATAAACTTGCCCAGTTTGAACACCCCCGCCGACACTTGCATAATGCCCATCAGCACCACGGTTGCGAACAGATATTGCACGCCGTGATCGGCCACCAAGGCCACCATCACAACGGCCAGCGCACCGGTCGCGCCCGATATCATCCCTGGACGTCCACCAAATACCGCCGTGATCAGGCCAACCATGAACGCCGCATACAACCCGACCAGCGGGTCAACGCCAGCAACGAAAGCAAAAGCCACGGCCTCGGGCACCAACGCGAGGGATACGGTCAGGCCGGACAAAATCTCGATCCGCACTCGTGCCACACCAAACTTGGTTATCTGGGCAGATGCCTCGGCCAAGCGGAGGCGTTTGGCAAAGTCGGCGATAGTCGTTGGTCGAGGCAAGGCAGTATCCAGTTCTTACATGCGAAAACGTTTACTTCTTGGGTTTCTTGGGCTTCTTGCGTTTAGACGCAGACCCGCCGGATTTCTCTGCATAAGGTTTTTTCGGGCCTTGGCCACGATGCGGAGGCTTGGGTTTGCGGGACTTATAAGGTTTTGTTCCTTCGGGTTCTTTCTCACGCGCCTCGGTGATCATTTGTGGAACACCGTCCAGCTTGGTGACCGTTATGGTCTTCTCCAACTTCATTGACGGGCTGATTGCATCCATAAAGCGGTCCACGCCACCGGTTGCCACCTCGATATATGTCACAGATTGCAGAACCTTGATCGCGCCGATCTCGTGTTTCTTCAGCTTGCCGTGCTTGACCAGCATCGGCAACATCCAACGCGCCTCGGCTTTTTGCTTGAAGCCAATGGAAAGCGAGAACCATGTACTATCACCAAAACCTTTACGGTTATGTGATTTTTCTTCACGTTCGCCACGCTCGTTACGTTCACTCGCAGGACGCAGTTCTTCAGGGGCAGAGCGGCCAGCGCGGTACATCCGCACCAAAGCGCCAGCAATTTGTTCAGGGCTGTGCAACGCCAAAAGGTCTTGCGCAAAGCCTGCTTCAGCTTCAGTCAGCGTTTCACTCAAGGCTGGGTCCGACAAGAACCGTTCGTTATCGCGTTTGATCACCGCTTCGGCTGACGGAGGGCTGTCCCAAGTCGCCGTAACATTTGCATTCTTCAACAACCGTTCAGTACGGTTACGCGCACGGAACGGCACAATCAGAACGCTGACACCTTTGCGTCCGGCACGGCCAGTACGCCCAGAACGGTGCAGCAGGGATTCTTTATTCTTCGGCAAATCGGCGTGAATTACCAGTTCCAGATTGGGCAAATCAATACCACGCGCGGCCACATCTGTAGCAATACAAACCCGCGCACGACCATCGCGCATGGCTTGCAGGGCGTGGGTGCGCTCGTTCTGACTAAGCTCGCCAGACAGGGCCACAACCTTGAAGCCACGATTGTTGAACCGTGCTGTCATATGGTTAACCGTCGCGCGAGTGTTACAGAACACAATCGCATTCTTGGCCTCGTAGAAGCGCAAGACGTTGATGATAGCATTTTCAGTGTCGCTCGGCTGAACAACCAGCCCGCGATATTCAATATCCGAATGCTGCTTTTGATCAGACACAACCGCAACCCGCACCGCATCGCGCTGATAGCGCGCCGCCAAGTTGACAATCGAACGCGGCACAGTGGCCGAGAACATCAATGTGCGGCGATCATTCGGCGCGGAACCAAGAATAAACTCAAGTTCATCACGAAAGCCCAGATCCAGCATCTCGTCTGCTTCATCCAGAATGACCGCTTTCAGCCCCTCCAAATTAAGCGAACCGCGCTCGATATGGTCGCGCAAACGGCCCGGCGTGCCGACAACAATATGCACCCCGCCTTGCAGCGCGCGACGCTCGGTGCGCATGTCCATGCCACCAACACAAGACGCAACAGTTGCACCCGCCTCGTGGTACAGCCATTCCAGCTCGCGCTTCACCTGCAACGCAAGTTCGCGCGTTGGTGCAATCACCAAAGCCGCCGGAACGGCCGCAAAGCTAATTTTGTCATTTTTACCCATCAGCGCCGGCGCAATCGCCATGCCGAATGCAACGGTTTTTCCCGAACCGGTCTGGGCCGAAACCAGTACATCTACGCCCTCTAGTTCAGGGGCTATCATCGCAATTTGCACAGGTGTAAGGGTGTCGTATCCCCGTTTATTCAATGCTTGCGCCAGCGTCGGTACGACACCTTCAAATTCTGCCATGTCTTTTCTCTCGGAATGCGGGTCACGGGCGCGGAATGATCGAACGCGCAGCGGAACAATTTCGTGTTGGCTGCCTTCTACTGCGTGCCTGCGCATTTGTATAGTGGGTATACACGCAACGCATAAGCGGTATTCCTATGCTGCAAACCTTGACACTTTGCTCTCAGCCCCCGAAATACCCCCTTGTAACAAACAGGAGCTATAATGTCCGATCCACGCCCAGAAGTACTCGATTTCCTACTAACGCGCCGCTCGCGTCCGGCCAAAACCTTGGCATTACCGGTGCCCACCCACGAGGAGCTAGCCCCCATCCTGACCGCCGCTGCCCGCTCACCGGACCACGGTAAGTTGGTGCCATGGCGGTTTATCGTACTGGAGGGCGCGGCCTTGCAACGCTTGGCCGAAGATGTGGTCAAACGCGGCCCGCAATTGGGGGTGGAGGGCGACAAGCTGGAAAAAGCCCGCACCCAATTCGCCGACGCTGATTTGGTTGTCGCGGTTGTATCCTCACCCGTGCTGTCGCGAAAAATTCCCGAGATCGAACAAATCTTATCCGCAGGTGCCGTCTGCCTGTCGATGCTGAACGCCGCGCTCGCAAGTGGCTGGGGCGCAAACTGGTTAACCGGCTGGATGGCCAGCGACCGGACATTTTTGCGAAACGGTCTTTCCCTGTCCAAATCCGAATTCATCGCCGGTTTCATCCACATCGGAACCGAGCGAAACATTCCACCCGAACGCCCTCGCCCCGACGTTAAAGCCATCACTACATGGATATCCGAGTGAATGTTATTAACGACATCAAGAAGGCGTTAAGCCAACTCTCGGACCCGAAATTCAAGAAAGTCCTGTGGCGGTCAATCCTATTGGCCGCCATACTTTTGTTGTTACTGTTTTTCGGGCTCACCGGACTTCTGGGCCGGATTTTACCCGAAACCATCACCCTCCCATGGCTGGGCGAACTAGCAATCCACGGCGGGCTGCTGTCACTCGCCAGCATCATCACATTTTTCGCCCTGTCTTTCCTGATGTTTCCCGTAGCAACGCTCATTATCGGGTTATTTCTCGAAGAAATATCCAGCGCCGTAGAGGCCCGCTTCTACCCCGACCTTCAAGCCGTAAAGCAACCAAACTTTGTGCCTGTAATGATTGATGCTCTCCAGTTTATCGGCCTTATGATCTTGGCAAATATCGTGGCCTTGCTTGCCTACGTAATTTTCCCTGTGGTTGCGTTATTCATTTTCTGGGCACTAAACGGATACCTGATGGGCCGCGAATACTTCCTGTTGGTAGCGGCGCGTCGTATCGGGATAAAATCGGCCAAACGCCTGCGCAAACAATATTTTTCGCAGATATGGCTAGCCGGCATACTGGTTGCCATCCCTCTGTCCGTTCCAATCGTCAACATAATCGTACCGATCCTTGGCATAGCTGTATTCACGCACCAATTCCATCGCCTGAATCAGCAATTATAAACAGCAAACAGCGCCATAAAAAAACCGCTTGTGGAATCCCTTTGTGAAAGGCTAAACACCTCCTCGGAGACGTGGCCGAGTGGTCGAAGGCGCTCCCCTGCTAAGGGAGTATACCGGGAACGGTATCGAGGGTTCGAATCCCTTCGTCTCCGCCACCAAGGCGCTATAACTATTTGTAATTGCTGAATATTACATGTTTAAAAATTTTTACCCCCCAATTGATCCCCCTCCCAAATAGGGACCGACCACGCCGATTTGTTGAACCTGTCAAATATGCTCATATCCCCTACGGTAGGTAGGTGCGATCAACGCCGCAGCTTGAACCCTCGGTTCGTCGAGGCGCTAATGGGATGGCCCACAGGGTGGACCGGCTTCGGCTTTGCGGCAACGGAGTGGTCCCCTTGGTTGCAGCACATGCGTTCAGAATTCTTGCGGCTCGGTTCAACG
>CAKZNY010000152.1 GCA_937132145.1 uncultured Paracoccaceae bacterium
GGGTCGGTGTCGATGATTATAGCGTAAGAGCGATCTGCGGCCCGGGCTCGTTGCATGGCTTCTTCAAGTTCCGCGATTGAACTTACCTTCTCGGCAATCGCGCCCATCGCGCCAGCATGTGCCGTAAAATCTATATCCGATGGAACCGTATGGCGGGCGGTGTCCAGCAGGTTATTGAAGCTCTCGGCTCCGGTGCTGATTTGCAGGCGGTTTATGCAGGCATAGCCACGATTATCAAGGATCACGACGATGATTTTGTGCCCCAGCATCACGCTGGTCGCCAGTTCCGAGTTCAGCATCATATAGGAGCCATCCCCGACCATCACCACGACATCGCGATCAGGGTGGGCCATTTTCACACCCAAGCCCCCCGCGATCTCGTAGCCCATACACGAGAACCCGTATTCGACGTGGTAGCCGTTCGGCTTGCCGGATTTCCACAGCTTGTGCAACTCGCCGGGCAAGCCGCCCGCCGCGCAAACAACGATGGCGTTCTCGTCAACACCGCGCTGAACAGCCCCTATGACCTGTGCATCTGTCGGCAAGGCATTGCCCTCCGGTGCAGCAGTTGCCAGTTCGACAACATCCAACCATGCGGCTCTTAGGGCTGCATCGGGTTCGGTCGCACGATAATCGCCAAGCGCGGCTGAAAGTTCCTCCAAGCCAACTTTTGCATCCGCTACCAGCTGTAGTGCATTGTGCTTCGCGCTGTCATAAGCCGCAATATTAAGGGCCAGAATTCGCCGGTCCGGATTTTTGAACAATGACCAGCTGCCGGTGGTGAAATCCTGAAAGCGCGTGCCTATACCGATCACCAGATCGGATTTTTCGGCCACCGCGTTCGCCGCCGACGATCCCGTCACGCCGATAGAGCCGAGGTTCAGCGGATGGTCCCAAGGCAACGCCGATTTCCCCGCCTGCGTCTCGGCCACCGGAATACCGTGTTTCTCGGCGAAGGTTCGCAAGGCCCCGCTTGCACCAGAATAATGCACCCCGCCACCCGCGATAATCAGAGGGTTCTTCGCGGATTTGATCGCCGCAATGGCCGCGTCAAGTTCTTGCAGGTCGGGGCGCGGGCGGCGTTGATGCCAGACCTTTAGGTCAAAGAAACTCTCGGGCCAATCGAACGCCTCCGTCTGCACGTCCTGACAAAACGCCAGCGTAACCGGGCCGCATTCTGCCGGATCGGTCATAGTTGCCATAGCCCGCGGCAACGCACTTAACAGTTGTTCGGGGCGGGTTATGCGGTCAAAATACTTGCTGACCGGTTTGAAACAATCGTTGGCGCTAATCGTGCCGTCGCCGAAATTCTCGATCTGCTGCAACACCGGATCAGGGGCGCGGTTGGCAAACACGTCTCCGGGGAGGAACAATACCGGCAGCCGGTTCACATGCGCCAGCCCCGCCGCAGTTACCATATTCAAGGCACCCGGTCCGATCGAGGAGGTCACCACCATCGCACGCCGCCGGTTGCTGGCCTTTGCGTAGGCAATCGCAGCATGGGCCATGCCCTGCTCGTTGTGACCGCGCCACGTGGGGAAATCGTCACCAGCCGCGTGCAAGGCCTCGCCCAGTCCCGCGACATTGCCATGACCAAAGATAGCCCAGCAACCTGCAAGGAACCTCTCGCCATCCTCGTTCATCTGGTTGGAAAGGTAACGCACCATCGCTTGGGCGGCTGTAAGTCTAATTGTTTTCATGTAGTGGTTCCATTTCGGGCAGCATCCCAGACATCGCAAAGATTGCGGTATTTTTCGGCCATTTCGGTAACAGCCTCTGTGTCGTTTATAGCACCGGAAAACCATTTTTGCGCCGTTGCGGCGAAAATCGTTCGCCCGACAGCGAAACCTTTGACCAGATCATGCTTGGCCGCCGCCTGAAAACTGGCGATCAGATGGTCATTTGGCGCGTCCAGCCCCAGCACGACGACACCCCGACACCACGGGTCGTTTTGGGCTATCGCCGCACAGGTAACCTGCCACGCCGCATCACTCTCCATCGGTTCCAGTTTCCACCAGTCGGGGTAAATTCCGATGTCGTAGAACCGCTGGATAATCTTGGCGGTAGTATCATCGTCGCAATTGGCCACCCTTGACGGTATCACTTCCAGCAAGAATTCCAGCTTGTTGCGCCGTGCCGCCGCAAACAGCCGCGTGACAACATTTTCCTGCCTGGCCTTCATTTCCGCGTCATCATCAGGGTGGTAAAAACACAAAACTTTCACGACATGTTCCACCGGCCATTCGGACAGACCACCATAATCGGGGCCGATCTCGGGCTCCAGGGTCAATGGGCGAGACCCCGGCCACTCCACCGGATGCCCGATCCAAAGGTTGCTTCCGGCCGCTGCGTAAAGCGCATTGCGCCCTAGTCGGCTATCGCACAAAATACCGTATCCTGCCCTGCCATCCGCCACCTTATGGGCAACAGCCAGACAAAGCTGTTTGAACTTGCCGATCTTTTCAGGCGTTGCGCCATCCATTTCTTCAAGCTGCTTGCGGTGATCGAACGCAAACACCCGCATGGTTGGCCAATCACCCTTGCGGTTGGTTGACCAGTGGATTTGCTCCAACGCTTTATCTTTGCGCAATGCCGCGTTCTGGATGCCGGTTTTGAAGAAATACTGCAATTCATCCCAACTTGGATAGGCAGGGGTGCATCCGTGACGGCTAACGGCAAAAGCCCCGCAGGCGTTGGCGTATTTCAGGCTGGTCTGCCAGTCTTGATCCGTTAACCAGCCCTTCAAAAGGCCGCTCATGAACCCGTCACCCGCGCCCAGCACATTGAAAACCTCGATCTGGAAACCGGGGCCGCTCAGGCCGTCGTCAAGACTGTCGGGGATGGCGTCGGTAAATGCGCTCGCCCCCATTGGGCCACGCTTGCAGACGAGAACCGCCTTGCTGAGCGCACGCACATTGCGCAGCGCCTTGATCGTGTCGGTCGAGCCGCCAGCGATATGGAATTCTTCCTCGGTGCCGACAATCAGGTCGAACAAATGCAAGGTTGATTGCAGTTTGGTCGTGACCGCATCCGAGGCAATAAACCTGTTCTCACCGTCGCCGTGCCCCGAAAGCCCCCAAAGGTTCGGGCGGTAATCAATATCGAGCGCCGTTTTCGCGCCGTTTTCACGGGCCAAAGCCAGCGCTTTCAAAACGGCAGCTTCGGTATCAGGATGGCTAAGATGCGTGCCCGTTACCGTCACGCAGCGCGTATCCGCAATTAATGCCGGGTCGATATCATCCTCTACCAGCGCCATATCGGCACAATTCTCGCGGTAGAATATCAGCGGAAACTGTTCTTGATTCCTGATGCCAAGCAGAACCAGCGCCGTCAGACGTTCAGGGTCGGTTATAACGCCGCGCACATCAACACCTTCGCGCACCAGCTGTTCCCGAATGAACCGGCCCATATGTTCGTCGCCAACACGGGTTATCAGGCCCGATTTCAGACCCAATCGCGCGGTGCCAGCGGCAATATTGGTGGGCGAGCCGCCAATATATTTGTTGAAAGACCCCATGTCCTCCAGCCGCCCGCCAACCTGCACGCCATATAAATCAACCGAAGAGCGGCCAATTGTAATGACATCAAGCATTTATACCGTCCCTCCCAATGAGCCTTCGAGTGTCGCAAGTTCCTGCCCGCCAGCCATCATATCTTGCAGCTCCTCGGGCGTTATCTCGCCGCGTTTGGCGGTACCAAGGGTTTTTCCACGGTTCAGAACCGTGAAACGATCGCCGACGGCCATAGCGTGGCGCACGTTATGGGTGATGAAAACCACCCCGATGCCCTGACTTCGAACTCTGTCGACATTTGCCAGAACATTGGCTGTCTGGCGCACCCCGAGGGCCGAGGTCGGCTCGTCCAGAATCAGCAGCTTCGCCCCGAAATACACCGCACGCGCGATTGCCACGGTCTGGCGCTCGCCGCCCGACAGTGTTCCAACCGCCTGCCCCGGTTCGCGCAGGTTAATGCCCATCTTCTTCATCTCGACCATCGTAATCTCGTTGGCCTTTTTGAAGTCCATGGTGCTGAAGGGGCCGAATTTCTTGATCGGCTCGTTCCCCATCCAGAAATTGCGGGTCACCGACATCAGCGGGATCATCGCGAGATCCTGATAAACGGTGGCAATTCCGACCTCCATCGCGTCGCGCGGGCTTTTGAAGTTCATTTCTTTACCGTCAATCAGAATGGTTCCTTTTGACGGCTTGTGGACCCCCGACATGGTCTTGATAAACGTCGATTTACCGGCGCCGTTGTCACCTAAAAGACAATGGACCTCACCCGCGTTCACATCGAACGAAACACCGCCAAGGGCGATTACAGCCCCGAAGTGTTTCTCGATGTCACGCATTTCAATCAAAGGAGTCGACATCAGCGTTCTCCCGTAATCATTCGGCGGATGTACGTGTTCAGGATCACCGCCAGTATAAGAATGGTTCCAAGAAATACGCGGAACAGCGAGCTTTCTGCACCCGAGAAAAACAGCCCTTGCTGCACCACCCCGAAGATTAGCGCCCCAAGAGCCGCACCGACAACCGAGCCGTATCCTCCGGTCAGCAATGCACCGCCAATGACGACGCAAATGATCGCCTCGAATTCCTTGAGCAATCCGCGATCCGCCGCCGCCGATCCGAACTCCATCACCTGGGCTGTGGCAAATACGGTTGCGGTAAAGGCTGTGAACATAAACATCAGCATTTTGACGCGGTTAACCGGAACCCCGACATATCGCGCCGCTTGCGGATCGCCGCCCACAGCAAAAATCCAGTTACCGAAACGGGTTTTGGTTAGCAACCACTGGCCAAATATGATCAGACCAAGCGCCCAGACAACCAGCATCGGCACGCCCTCGACCACGGGTTGGCCTATGCGGTTGCCACGGGTAAAGGTATCAAGCATGCCCATATCGGCAAACCACTGGAACAGCCCCTTCAGGACGGTGCCGCCGAACAAAGGCGCCAGCCAATCCCCTTCGGCTGCCTGTTTCACCCCGCCAATGATAGTTTTTTGAGTGGTTGTGATGGACAGCCAGATGGTCATGCCGCGCAGGATATACAGGAAGGCCAGCGTGACAATGAAACTGGGCAATCCGGTTTTGATAACCAGAAATCCGTTGAGCGCGCCAAGGGCGATACAGACGACAAAAGCCGTCATAATCGCGGCCCAGACCGGCCAGCCCCATTGCACCGACAAAATGGCGATAACAATTCCGGCAAACCCGATCATTGAACCAACGGACAGATCGAACTCGCCTGCAATCATCAGCAAACTGGCCCCAACGGCAATAATCGCAAACTGCGCCGATACGACGGTCCAGTTCTGGATGCCTTTTGGCGAAAACATGCCGCTGTCACCGGCAATCATCATAAAGAAAACAAAAACCAGTATGGCCCCGGCAATGGCACCGAGTTCGGGCCGGATCATGGCACGTCTAAATTTAGAAATCTGTTTTATACGTTCGTCAGTCATGACATCCTCGTTCCTATAAATAAATTGAAAAGGGCGGCATAGTTACGCCGCCCTTCAAATTATTGTTTAGCGATAGACGCCCGCATATTCTTCGACAAACGAGATGCTGTCTTTGGTGATGAACCCCGGACCAGAATTCATGTGACCCGCTGGCAGAACACCATAGCGCACATAGTTGGTCAGGATGATAACCGGCATATACCCTTGCAAGTATGGCTGCTGGTCGATTGCAAAGGCAATCACATCGGCTTTGATCGCGACTGCGATTTCATCAGAAAGATCGAACGTGGCAAAGAACAGCTCGCCCGACAGGCTTTCAGCATCAAGTGCTGCCAGTGTCGGATGTGCCGAGGTTGGACCAAGCGTCAAGACAGCGCCCGTATCCGGATTAGCCGCAAGGTACGCAATGACCTTGTTCTTGATCTCGGCAGGGTCTTGACCAGAATCGATCATGCTGGCGCTTAAATCTGCACCAACCGCATCCGCAAACCCCTGACAACGCTCAACCGATGCCGGGTTGGTGATGTAGTGGTTTACACACAAGAACGACGTAACACCCGCCGCAGCCGCGCGTTTACCTGCACCAAAGCCGGCCGCATACTCGGGCTGGCCAACGTGCAGCAAAGCACCAAGTGCTTCGGACTGCGCTTGTGTTCCAGAGTTGATGGTGATCACAGGAATACCTTGATCAACGGCATCGGCAACCGGGCCGGAAAGCACGTCGAAATCGGCGATTGTCAGGATGATACCATCAGGGTTGGAGGCCACGGCCTGCTCTACAATACGGGCCATATCGGCCAGATCGCCTGTTGGTGGATTGCGGTACTCGACGGTTACGTCCATCTGGTCCGCCGCGACTTTGATGGTGTTCTTGATGGTGTTCCACCAGCTGTCGCTATCCGGTGCGTGGCTGATAAGAACGAAGCGCTCGCCCTGAGCCACTGCGGCTGTGCCGAACGATGCGGCCAGAGTGGCAGCAGTCAACATCGCTGTTAATGTTTTATTCATTACATTTCTCCCTAAGATTATTATTTCCGAATGCTTTCCCTAGTTTGCCCCAGCTTAACGCGGTGCAAAAGGAATCACATTCCAGTCTTCAGCAGGTAGAATAAATATTCTATTGAGATGAAAAGCAACTAATACTTTCTATTAAGGCGAAGATTTCCGCTGTGTTCCCACCGCGACCGCCAAGGTGACGGCCAAGGACAGCGGCGCGGACAGCGCACGAAACGCCCCCACATC
>CAKZNY010000153.1 GCA_937132145.1 uncultured Paracoccaceae bacterium
TTATTTACCGACAAGTTTATTTTAAAAGTTAACAGAATCGTTACCAAGTGGTTAAAGATCACGGTCAAGTGGAAAAGTTTTTTATTTACCGAATATCCGATATAAATTTTACCACATTGAAAACCCTGAATTTTCTACTCAACCCCAAGGATATCTGGCGTTTTCCAGGCTAAATGTTGACCACCATCCAGACAAATCAGTTGCCCCGTCAGCCCGTCAATTTCCAGAATAAAATCCAGTGCTTTGCAGATTTCTTCGGGATTCGAGCCACGCTCTAAAATTGTCGCGGCCCTTTGTTTGGCAAAATTCTCTGCGGACTGGCGCGCCCCTTGCATCGTTGGTCCGGGTCCGATTGCGTTAACACGAATGTTCGGGGCCAAGAACTGCGCCGCCGTTTGCGTGAACGCCCAAAGCCCCGCTTTCGCTAGCGTATAAGTCGCGAATTCAGGCGTCAGCTTGCGCACACGCATGTCGACCATGTTAACAACACAGGCGATGGCCACAGGCTCGCCATTTTCGTCCGTGGCTGCCTTGGGAATCTGGCGCGCAAACGCCTGTGTCAGGAACACCGGAGCACGGAGGTTTGAATTTATATGCCGATCCCAGCTCTCGAAGCTGGCGGTTTCCAGCGTGTCATACTCAAAGATCGAAGCGTTATTGATTAACACATCGAGAGGCTCTCCGATTGCCTCGACAGCCCGCGCAACCAGTGTTGCCGTGTCCTCGGTATCCAGAAAATCGGCGTGCACAATCGCGGCTTTAACACCAAATGCCCGAGCCGCCTCGGCGGTCTCCTCGGCGGCGTCAGCACTGCTGGAATAATGGATAACGACGTTCTTGCCTTTAGCCGCCAAATGCAAAGCCATGGCGCGGCCCAAACGCTTTGCTCCTCCGGTAATTAACGCTGCCATGTGATCCTCCGGTTAGTTTATCATCGTCATTATATATACCACATATGCGGTTAGATATATAAATCCCCATATGCGGGAAAGCTGCAACCGGAAAAACACGAATAAGGCGAGTGCCAGCGACGATGCCAACATAATCCATAGATCTTCGGTCAAGAAACGCGACGCAATATCTATTGGGCCAAAGAAACTTGTGATACCCATAATGGCCAACAAATTAAACATGTTCGACCCAATGACATTCCCCAACGCGACATCTGCTTGACGACGCATCGCGGCAACCACGGTCGTCGCAAGTTCAGGCAAAGAGGTGCCAATCGCGACGATTGTCAGCCCTATGACTTCTTCAGAAACATTCTTGTCACTGGCAATCCCGAGCGCACCCTCAATCAGAAGGCTAGCCCCGAATGGCAACCCAATGATGCCCGCAATCATATAGGCCGAAACCTTCCAGATCGCCATATTCGGGTCCGCATCTTCCAGTTCCGACAGCTCTTCGGGCGTCCCGCAAGCAATCTTTGCAGACCTCCGAGCCTTGCGCGCGGAAAGGAACGCATCGCCAAGCATCGCGCCCAGCAACGCCAGCAAAACAACTCCATGCCAGATATATAGAGGCCCCAAAAAGGTTAGGGCAATAAATACCAGCGTTGCTGCGATCATCTGGATATAGGTGCGTTTCGTGTCACACGGGCGAGTATCAAGCGTGAAAAATAATGCCGGAATTCCGAGCACTAACAACACATTAGCTATATTCGAGCCAACCACATTACCCACGGCAAGCCCGGGTGCGCCTTCAAGGGCAGACTGAATTGCAATCAACATTTCAGGTGCAGATGTTCCAAACCCGACAATCGTAAAGCTGACAATAAGAGCCGGAATTCCAAGGCGCAGGCTTAACGAAACCGCGCCCTTCACCAAAAAATCTCCGGAGACAAGCAGGATCAGCAGACCACAAAAAACTAAAACCATATCCATGTAATTATTGTGGTCCCTTCAAGCGGTGCTTACTTGGCGCGCTTCTTGCATTTGCACGGATCGATGCCAATCAAATAATTGCCGCAGGTTTTGCACTTTTTTGCACGTGGCAGGTCACGTGGTTTGCCTATTTTCAATATCCGAAGTTTTCCGAACATGCCGAGCACCAGAATGACAATCAGGAATATAGAAACCGCTTTCAGCATGATCGCTATCTCACAATCCGAAGCGGGACCAGTACAAGCGATCCTCCACATCGGAAATCACACTCGCGGCCCCGAACCTGCTTAGAAACGAGCGTTTTGGTCCATGCACAGGCAATCGCACTTCGTCTCCGAACATCTCTTTCATCTTCGGAACCAGATGGCCGATCCCGTCTACCAGACCGTTTTCAACCGCCTGCGCTCCGACCCAGATATCACCGGTAAACAGATCCTTACCCGTTATCCGCGCGCCACGCCGCGAGGTCACTTGTTCGATGAAATTGTCATGGATCACCTTCTGAAGCGCCTTCACACGCACGATATCCTCGTCCTTTGCAGGGCGGAACGGGTCCAGCATCGATTTGTCTTCACCAGCGGTATAAACGCGCCGCTCGACGCCTTGACGCTCCATCAACTCGCTAAACCCGAAGGATGCGGAAATCACACCAATCGAGCCGATGATCGAGCTTCCATCGACGTAAATTTCATCCGCGCAAGTTGCCAGCCAATATCCACCGGACGCGGCAACATCTTCGCAAAACGCATATACTTTGATCTCTTTTTCATCCGCCAAGCGCCGGATACGCGCCGCAATCAGGGCCGATTGAACGGGCGATCCCCCGGGGGAATTGATCACCAGCGCCACAGCCTTGGGTTTGCCTTTGGTAAAAGCGCGTTCAATCACTGGTGCGAGTGATGCATCGTTCAGGCCAGCCCCGCCAAGACGGCTACCCCCGCCGATAACACCATTCAGGCGGATTACAGGAACGGTCGGTTTGGGCTTGAAGCGTTTGATAATCTTTTTCATATGCGCTGATGTATGCAGCCAAGCCCGCCTCCACAACCCAAAGCGCGCAGCTTTCTGAATTAACGTGACCTTTATGCCAGCATTTCCCTTGACCGCCCCCGTTTTCCTTGCAGTATCCAGCGACGCAAACAACAGGAAAACCAATGCAATACAAAAAACTAGGCCGCACGAACATCGAGGTCAGCACGCTATGCCTCGGATCAATGACATGGGGCACCCAGAATTCGGAGGCCGAGGGGCACGGCCAGATCGACATCGCGCTGGATCACGGTGTGAACTTTATCGACACCGCCGAGATGTATCCGACCACGCCGCTAGGTCAGGAAACGCAAGGTAGAACCGAAGAAATCATCGGAAGCTGGATCGCCAAAACAGGGCGACGGGATGATGTTATCATTGCCACCAAGGTTATTGGTGGCGGCAGCAACGCTGTAAAGGGCCGTGAAGGCGCGGACATATCCCCCACCACTATCCGCCAAGCGGTAGAGAGCAGCCTGAAGCGCCTGCAAACCGATTACATCGACCTTTACCAATTTCACTGGCCCAATCGTGGCTCGTACCACTTCCGCAATTACTGGAAGTTTGACCCCAGCGGACAAGATCGCAACAAAACCCGCGACCACATGACCGAATGCCTGCGAACCGTGGGAGAACTGGTGGACGAGGGCAAAATCCGCCACTTCGGCACATCAAATGAATCCTGCTGGGGCGTCTCGCAATTCCTCGAAATTGCCGAGGCCGAGGGGTTGCCGCGCATGGTCTCTATCCAGAACGAATACAGCCTGCTGTGCCGCATATACGATCTTGATCTGGCGGAGTTAAGCATAAACGAGGATGTTGGCTTGTTGGCCTACTCGCCGCTTGCAGCCGGAATTCTAACGGGCAAGTATCAAGGCGATGTCACGCCCGCTGGTTCGCGGCGAACATTTTCGGCCAACCTTGGTGGTCGATTGACCAAACACGCCTACCCTGCGGTGGATGCGTATCTGGCCGTGGCGCAAAAACATGGTCTGGACCCCAGCCAAATGGCGTTGGCCTTTTGCATGGCACGCCCCTTCATGGCCTCGGTTATTGTTGGGGCAACCAGCAACCAGCAGCTGGAAAACTCGTTGAAGTCTGCGGATTTGGTGTTGTCGGAGGAAGCCATGACCGACATTCAAGCCGTTCACCGCGAATACCCGATGCCAATCTAACCCGCCAGTAAAACCTCGGCAGCCGAGCGAGCCTCGGCTGTCACCGTATCGCCAGCCAGCATCCGCGCAATTTCATCGACGCGCTCGCTGTCATCAAGCGGGCGAACATCCGTCAGCGTATTCTTTCCGTCATCAGATTTCGAAACGCGCCAATGATGCCCGCCAAGGGCCGCCACTTGTGGCGAGTGGGTCACAACCAAGACCTGCCCACCTTGTGCCAGATTCGCAAGCCGACGACCTACGGCGTCGGCGGTTGCGCCCCCGACTCCGCGATCTATTTCATCGAAAATCAGGGTTAACCCTGACGCGCGAGAGGTTAAACAAACCTTTAACGCTAACAAAAATCGTGACAGCTCGCCGCCCGATGCGATCTTGTTGATTGGTCCTGACGGCGCACCGGGATTTGTGGCAACCTTAAACACCACACGATCCTTGCCATCCGGCCCCGATTGCCCCGTATCTGTCACATCGGTCGTGAACACGGCGCGTTCCATTTTTAACGGGGCCAATTCCGCCATCATCGCTTTGTCCAGTTGCACAGCAGCCGCGCGGCGGTTTTGTGACAGCGTATCAGCGAGGGTGTCGTAGGTTTTCTGCGCCACCAACGCCGCGTCTTGTAATTCAAGAATATGGTCCGCGCCGGTATCAATATCCAGCAAGCGAGCGCGAAACGCCTCGGTTGTCTGGGCCAGATCGTCCGGCAAAACCTTATGTTTTCGCGCCAATGCCCGAATGGCGAATAGACGTTCTTCCAGATGTTCCAGCTCGGATGGGTTGAAATCGAGAGCACTCAGAGCATCCTCAATCCCGCGCTGCGCATCGGCGAGTTCCGACAACGCCCGCCCCAAAGCCTCGGTGGGTTCTTCCAGATGCCCGCCAGCTTGCGGTGCTGCATCCTCAAGCCAGCGAATGGCGTCGGACATAGACCCTTCGGCCCCATCCATCGATACGGCCGTATGCGCCTTCGAAATCCCCTCGCGGATGCGCGCAGCGGCTTGCATCAGACGGCGTTGGGTATCAAGCATTTCGTCTTCGCCAGCCTCGGGGGACAGCTCGTCCAGCTCGGCAACAGAATGCCGAAGGAATTCCGCATCACGCGACGCTTCCTCCAGCTTGGTTTCCGCATCTGTCAAAGTTTTACGCGCTGATGCTAAATCCCGCCATGCCACGCGCACCGCCGCCGCGCCCTCGGTAACGCCAGCAAAATTGTCCAGAAGCATCCGGTGGCCCTTAACATCCAGCAAACCCTTGTCGTCATTCTGACCGTGTATCTCGACCAGCGTTTCGGACAATGCGCGCAGCAGTTCACCAGAACAGACCTTGTCGTTTATATATGCACGTTTGCGCCCATCAGGGTTGTTGGTGCGGCGCAGGATCAAACCGTCTTCGGCGGAATATCCAGCCTCGGACAAGATTTCATGGGCGGGGTGGCCGTCAGACAGGGAAAACTCGGCAATCACCTCGCCTTGCGCCGCACCACGCCGAACGATATCCGAGCGCCCGCGCCATCCAAGCACGAACCCCAGCGAGTCCAGCAGAATCGACTTGCCCGTCCCTGTCTCGCCCGTAAGGACGTTGAGGCCGGACTGGAATTCCAGATCGAGGGATTCAATTAACAGAATATTACGGATTGATAGTGTATGGAGCATATCTAGTTATCCCCCAAGCGCACCGCAATCAGCCGCCAGACATCAACGCGGCCGCATCAAGCTGCCATGTGTTGCCCGGATACTGTGCCGCCAACAATGCCGCGGCGGCGGCGGCCTCGGCTGTTAGGCCAAGCGATAGGTACCCCTCTACCAGACGGAACATCGCTTCGGGGGTTTGGGCTGTGTTGCCGTAATCCGCGACCACAACACGGAAGCGCTCGATCGCGGCGACATAGTGCCCACGTTTCAGGTAATACCGCCCGATATCCATTTCTTTGCCAGCCAGCTGGTTCAAGGCAATACCGAATTTCTCTTCGGACAAAAGCGCGTATTTTGTGCCGGGGTATGTCTCTATCAGTTCGCTGAATATCTGTAACGAGCGGAAAGTGTTGCGCTGATCCCGCTCCACATCAATAATCTGGTCGTAGTAAGACAGGGCGACCAAATACATTGCCAAGGGGGCCTCGGCCGTTGTTGGATAGAAATCCAGATACCGCGTAGCAGCCGCACGACTTTCAGGGTACATCTGTTCTTCGTGATACGCCTTGGCCGCACCGATTATTGCATACTTGGCCTCAAGCGAATATGGGTGCAGGCGTTCGACTTCATTGTAGTAATCGGCGGCATCCTCGAAATCGCCCCGCGCCAATTCAGCCTCGGCCAACGCCATGATCCGGGCGACAGGTGTGCCTTCGCTAACCTGCTCGGGTCCACGACCGGAACACGCAGCAACCAACAGAACCGAAATAAGCGCTAAACCGCGAATACCTTTAAATACGCCTGACATACTGACCCTCAAAATTAAGTGATTCCACGTCTGAAACCATACCCTTACAAAAGGATTACCACAGGATTTTGGAAGGAAAAAGGATTCTTACGGATCAAACGGTATGGATGACGCTAAACCGCCAGTTCCAGATCGCTATAGTTCAGGCCAACGCCGGGCAGTCGCGCGGATTGCTGGCTATTTACTTCGACAATCTCGAATGAATCCGGTGCCGCAAAAACCGCATGTAACAAAAGATTTGTTATACGGTGGCCCGCACGAACCCCGTGATAGCGCCCGATAATCGGCATCCCCACAAGGGCCAAATCCCCCAGCGCGTCCAGCATTTTATGGCGAACACATTCGTCCTTGCGTCGATACCCCTCAGGGTTCAGCACTTTGCCCTCATTAATGACAACCGCATTTTCCAACGACCCGCCGCGCACCAAACCGATAGACTTCATGTATTCCACATCCGAGAACATACAGAAGGTTCGGCAATCGCTAAGCTCGCGAACGAAACTGCCGTTCTTCATGTTCAATGCATGTTGTTGCTGGCCAATCGCCCGATCCGCAAATGAAATCTCGAAATCAATTTCGAAGTCGTCGCTTGGCGAGAGTTCTGCAAAAGCCTCTCCGCTCGTTACGGAGACCGCCTTAAGTATGCGCAAAACCTTAACGGGCGCGTCCAGCTCGACTACCCCTACCGAAAGGATTTCCCTAACGAACCGATCCGAGCTGCCGTCCATAATCGGAACTTCCGGTCCGTCTATTTCAACAATCGCATTGTGGACACCACATCCGGCCAGTGCCGCCATCAGATGTTCAACAGTTGCGATTTCAACGCCGGACTCATTACACAAACGGGTGCAAAGTTGCGTATCATTCACCAGATCAAACCGCGCCGCGATGCGGTTGTCTTTATCCATAATATCGACGCGCCGAAACTCAACCCCGAAATCCGCAGGCGCAGGCAACAGGCGCAACTGTACAGGGTGACCGGAGTGAAGCCCCGCACCTACCATTGTAAATGTTGATTTCAATGTCGTTTGCACGCGAAAACCCATGACTAATTTGTTTATGTCGAAGTACTGCCGATTGACGTGCAGGGCAACTCAATCTTTGTGACGTTTTGCAACATCTGTAATGTTCAGCAAAATCGCGCCGACAAAACGAAAATGGGCGCCTGCAATCCAAGCGCCCATCTTATTGAAATATAGGATAATTAGTTAGCTTGACGCCGCAAGAAGGCCGGGATCTCTACGCGGTCCAGCTCTTCGTCGTTGATATCCTCATAGGTCTGGGCCTCTTGCTCGTGAAGCGGTGGCTGGCGACGAGCCGCCGCTGCTTCGCTGTTAGGGCCATGACCTGTCATACGGTTAATCAAATTGTTAATCGCAAAACGTCCCGGTACTTCGGCCGCGGGTTCTTCCTCGACCTGCGGTTCTTCTTCAACGACGGGAACCTTGGCAACGGCGGCACGTAGACGTCGTAGCGCGTCCACTGACGGGTCAGCCGCTTCGGAGATTTTTACAGTCTCGTCTACAGGTGCTTCATCGAACAATGTACCTAAGCTTTCTTCTGTCTCTGCCGCGATGGGTTCAACAACCGGAGCAGCATCAACCGCCGGCTTCTTATCAACCACAGGCGCTTCATAGGCCAACGGCTCTGCCATGCTGCGGCGCGGGGCGTGAACAGGGTTAACACCTTCAGCGATATCAATGCCCGTCGCAACAACTGAAACCCGCATAACCCCGTCCATTGAAGGATCGAGCGTGGAGCCGACGATGATATGTGCATCCGCATCCACTTCTTCACGAATACGGTTTGCGGCTTCGTCCAGTTCGAACAAAGTCAGGTCGTGGCTGCCGGTGATGTTGATCAACACACCGCGTGCGCCGCGCAACGATATTTCGTCCAGCAACGGATTGGCAATCGCTTTCTCGGCGGCCTGAATGGCGCGATCTTCGCCCGAAGCCTCGCCTGTGCCCATCATCGCTTTGCCCATTTCGTCCATCACGGAACGCACATCGGCAAAGTCGAGGTTGATAATACCGGGGCGGATCATCAGGTCGGTCACCCCTTTGACGCCTTGGTAAAGAACGTCGTCCGCCATGGCGAAAGCCTCGGTGAACGTGGTTTTCTCGTTGGCGAGGCGGAACAGGTTCTGATTTGGAATAATAATCAGCGTGTCGACAACTTTTTGCAAAGCGGCCACGCCTTCTTCAGCCTGACGCATCCGGCGCGCACCCTCAAACTGGAAAGGTTTGGTCACAACGCCCACGGTCAGAACACCCAGTTCACGGGCCGCAGCGGCAATAACCGGCGCAGCACCCGTTCCGGTGCCACCGCCCATGCCAGCGGTGATGAAACACATGTGTGCGCCAGCCAACAGGTCGATAATTTCTTCAATGTTTTCTTCCGCAGCCGCGGCCCCGATTTCCGGCCGAGCACCTGCGCCCAGACCTTCGGTAAGCTTGGCACCAATCTGGAGCTTGTGCGTCGCGTTGCTTTGCTGCAAAGCCTGCGCGTCGGTGTTAGCCACCACGAAATCCGCCCCTTCGAGCGATTTTTCGATCATGTTGTTAACCGCGTTTCCACCCGCGCCACCAACACCAAATACTGTAATACGAGGCCTCAGATCGGGTTGATCCGGCATGCTAAGGTTCAAAGCCATGATAAGTTCCGCCTGTAATGGTACCCCTTGTAGCGGGGTTTCTAAATTTACGTCTGCTGATTCCTGATAGTAACCCAAACTTTACTGTTCGTCACTATTTATTGTGTTTTTTCCTACAATATCCTGTAGCTATCCCTGTATTTAGTGTTTTTGGCACTTTTGCACCTAATCCCCGTATTACCAGTTATTTCGGAACCAGCGCATGGCGCGACGCACATTGCGTGTGCCGATCCGGTCGGCTGGCATCTCGAAATCCCAGCATTCATCTTGCGGGTGGCTGGCGTATAAGGCCAGACCAACAGCCGCTGCAAACCCCGGTCCGGTCGCGGCCTGTGGCAGGCCCATAACCCGGATGGGCTTACCAATCCGGCAACGACGCCCAAGGATACGGGTCGCCAATTCGTCAATGCCCTGAATTTGGCTGGAGCCGCCGGTCAGAACAATTTGCTGGCTTGGCAGATACTCGAAACCAGACGCGTCAAGACGTTCGCGGACTTCCTCAAGAATTTCCTCAACACGTGGCCGCATAACCCCGATAAGTTCGGAGCGCGAGATATGCCGCCGCTCGTCCTCCCACTGTGCCATCGGGTTTGGAACCTCGATCATTTCGCGGTCATCAACACCGGTTGCAACCACCCCGCCGTGCAGGGTTTTAATGCGCTCGGCCACAGTGCTATCTACTTGTAAACCTTGACGAATATCGTTAGTGATGTGGTCCCCGCCCAGACGCACAGCATCTGCGTAAATCAGTTGTTTCTTGATGAAAACCGAGATCCCCGTGGTCCCCGCCCCCATATCAATGCACGCGGCACCAAGTTCCTGTTCATTCTCGACAAGGCTCGAAAGGCCGCTCGCGAAAGAGGAAATTGACAGGCCAGCCAGTTCCAGATCGCAACGCCTCACACAGTGCAGCAGGTTCTGCACAACCCTGTCGTTAACGGTCAGCATATGCATATCAACAGCCAGCTTGTTGCCGATTTGCCCGCGCGGGTCCGATAGCCCCGGTTGATGATCCAGCGTAAAACTAACCGGCATAGCCGAAATCGGCTGACGGTTTTCACCGTATGGCGGCACATCACAGGCGGCCATTGCATAGCCGATGTCGCGCTCTGTCACCTCGCCATTTTCGACGTTAATTTCGCCACTTAGACCGTAAGACCTTGGCCGCCCGCCTGAAAAGCTGACGATCACATCGTCAACGCGCAGGCCAGCCATTTTCTGTGCTCGCTGCACAGACGTGCGAATGGCGCGTTCGGTTTCGTCCATCACCGCAATTTCACCGAAACGCACCCCGCGAGAGCGTGTCGTGCCAACACCAACCACTCGAAACGCGCCCATCGTCGGTACTGTCACCGCATCCGAGCCGCGCGGTTCCGCGTTCACATTCGGTGCGAATTGCAAAACCAGGCAGGCAATCTTCGAGGTTCCTATGTCCAGAATAGCCACCACACCACGGCGAACGGCGGCCTCGCGGCGGGCCCGCATTTCGCGCTGCATTTCAAAAAGGCTTGGGGTCATGCGTCTTCTCCTCGGACTTCGGTGCGTAAACGGCGCAACTCGGAAATGGCTTCATCGGTCAGGCGTAAAACGGGGCGCTCGCCGTTACGCATATCCACGATGATGATATCGCGGTTCAGTAAATCTTCGGCTTGATGCAGGGCCATAACGCGACGCAAAGCGCGGATGGCACCGTATTCCGGCAGCATGATGGTTTGCCCGCGGTCCAACACCAAATCCCAGCGCCGCTCGCCAACGCGAACCAGCCCGCGAATACGATCGGTAACGGGGCTGGCCACCCGCAAAAGGCGCATCGCCTCGGCAACTTCCAGTTCAGCGCCAAGACCAACGATCAGCGGCAAGTCTCCACGAGCCGAGCGTCGGGCGATGTCCGCCACGCGGTGGCCCTCGCCGTCAATCAATCGCAACACATCGCCATCACGCCAAACCACGACCGGATCGCGTTCAACCGTCAAAACTTCCAGCGTACCACCACCCAAAACCCGAACCTGCGCAGATTTAACCGCGTCCAGAGTTTCAATCGCACGTTTAAGCGCGACAACATCCAGCTTTAGCGAGCTGATCGGCAGCTCCAATCCGGTAACCGTCAATATCTGCTGCTGCAAAGCCTCGGACACATCGGCGAAGGCCACCTGCGTTACCTGAAATTCCGGCCGTGCCGCCACCGCTTCATATATTTGCGTGCTTTTTAGTTGCACAGCTTCGCGGATCGCCTCGTTGTTAAATGTCGTAAAAAGGGCCAGACCAACGGCGCCCAATGGCAACCACAGGCGTATCAACTGGCGTACCGATGGCTTTAGCCACAAGCGCTCGAACCGGTAGCGAAGCCGCGAGGGGGAAGGGTCATTGTATGGAACTACCGCCCGCATGATGCATCCTCCACCAGCCAACGGCAAAGTTTGCCAAACGAAATACCGCAATGCGCGGCCTGTTCAGGGGCCAACGATGTCGGCGTCATTCCGGGTTGCGTGTTAACCTCTAGCAACACCAATCCATCAAGGCCTTTTTCATCGTCCCAGCGAAAATCCGCACGGCTAACGCCCTTGCATCCCAACGCCTTGTGGGCACGTTCGGCAATATCCAGACATGCCGCGAAAACATCCTTTGGCAGATCGGCAGGCACAATATGCGTGGAGCCGCCCTCGACATACTTCGCGTCGTAATCATACCAACCCGTGGTCAGAATATCCGTAACCGTCAAGGCTTTGTCGTCCATCACAGAAACGGTCAATTCGCGCCCGCGCACGAACTTTTCGACCATCACAATATCGGGCATATCATCCGACAGTTTCGCGGGGCTATTGGCCCCTTCGCTAATAAGATACACCCCGACGGACGATCCTTCGTTGTTAGGTTTAACAACATAAGGAGGGTCCATCGGGTGTGCATTGCTGGCGGCAACTCGATCAACTAAAATACTTTTCGCTATGGGTAGATTGGCGTTCGCAAACGTCCGTTTGCTGCGGTCTTTGTCCATCGCCAAAGACGAGGCCAGAACGCCGGAATGTGTGTATGGCAGGCGCATCCATTCAAGCAGACCCTGCACGCAGCCGTCTTCACCCCACCGACCGTGGAGCGCGTTGAATACAACATCTGGCTGAGCATCAAGAAGTCGCGCCACAAGGTCATCCCCCGCGTCGATCTCGACCACCTCGAATCCTTCTTCCCGCAACGCAACTGCGCATTCACGGCCCGAAACAAGCGAAACTTCCCGCTCGGCGGACGGACCACCTTTTAGCACTGCGATGCGGTTGACTGTCCTGCTCGACATAACCGCCTCAATCTGCCCCGTGCCTTATGGCTTTCTGGGGTCTATTACGTGGGTGATTTTTCACCTACACGCATAATTTCCCATTCTAGCGTTATACCGCTGTTTTGGGCAACCTTTTTTCGCACTAATTCGCCTAAATCTTCAAGATCCGCCGAAGTGGCGTTCCCCGTGTTAATCAGAAAATTCGGATGCATTTCAGACATTTGCGCCCCGCCGAGCTTCACGCCGCGCAATCCGGCATCCTCGATCACCTTCCACGCCTTCAAATCATGCACATCATCTGCCTGCCCGGTGGACGAAAATCCGGCAGGGTTGCGAAACGTCGACCCACAAGAGCGCTCTTTCGTCGGCTGGCTTTCCGCCCGCCGCGCCAGTGCCTCCTCCATCTTTTGGTGGATCACATCCGGTTTCCCTTTCGGGGCTTTCAGCACGCATTGCACAATCATCGCATCATCAGGCAAAGCCGATTGCCGGTAGCGGAAATCCATATCTTCGCGTTTTAGAGTTATGATTTCACCCGACCGCATCACCACAGTCGCGCTGACAAAAACATCGGCCATGTAAACGCCATAACATCCGGCATTCATCTTGATCGCACCGCCAATGCTGCCCGGAATGGTCCGCAAAAACGCCAGATCGTAGCCTTCATCCGCGGCCTTCTTGGCCACCTGCGCATCTAGGGCCGCAGCGCCTGCGCGAAGATTGCCGCTCGCCATGACTTCAAACCCGTTAAATCCGCGCCCAAGACGGATCACCACGCCTTTTATGCCACCATCGCGGATAATCATGTTGGAGCACACACCGATCGGCAGCACCGGAATATCCGCAGGCAGACCTTTCATAAACGTCGCTAAATCGGCCATATGGGCGGGCTGAAATAAAACCTCGGCAGGGCCGCCGGTGCGCAACCAACTCAACGTGTCCATCGCGCGATTTTCGGTATACTTGCCCTCGACCTCAGGCAACCGAGGAAGCAGGTCACCCATTCGCAAGGGCCGTCGGTAGATCATTCGCCCAAGCCGAGATGGTCCCCGCGCCAAGGCAAATTACGATATCGCCGGGCTGTGCATGTTCACGCACAAACGCCGAAAGGTCGGTTGTCCCCTCAAGCGCGACGGCATTCCGGTGGCCATGAGTAACCAGTCCGGCAACCAGCGCATTACCGTCGGCGCCATCAATATGATCCTCGCCTGCCGCATAAACATCGGTGATCGCAACAACATCCGCATCGTTAAAACAGCCGCAAAACTCGTCAAACAAATCGCGAAGGCGCGTGTAGCGGTGCGGCTGGTGGATGGCAATCACGCGGCCATCGCTCGATTGCCTTGCCGCCTTCAGGGCCGCCGTAATTTCGACCGGATGATGTGCATAATCGTCAATGATTACCGCCCCGTTCCATTCACCCACGCGGGTAAAGCGGCGGTTAACACCGCGAAACGAGGCGACTGCGGCCTTAATATCCTCAGCACTGATCCCTAAATGTCTGGCAACAGCGATCGCGGCCAGCAAGTTCAACACATTATGGTCACCGGGCATGGGTAGGCAAAGCCCGTCAATCCGCGTACCTTCGGATTTCAAATCCACATCGAAACAGGCCGAACCGTTCTCGTAGCGCAAATTCTCGGCCCGAACGTCCGCTTGCGGGTTGAACCCGTAGGTCACGACACGGCGATCATTGATCCGCCCGACAAGGCTTTGCACTTCGGGGTGGTCCGTGCAGCAAACCGCGAGACCGTAAAACGGGATGTTGGAGACAAACGTAAAGAAGGCCTCGCGCAGAGCGTCGAAACTGCCGTAATGGTCCAGATGCTCGGCATCAATGTTGGTGACTATGGCAATCGTTGCAGGAAGGCGGATAAACGTGCCGTCGCTCTCGTCCGCCTCGACCACCATCCAGTCGCTTTTGCCCATACGCGCGTTGGAACCGTATGCGTGGATAATACCGCCGTTAATCACCGTCGGGTCAATTCCACCGCCATCCAGCAACGCTGCCACCATAGACGTAGTCGTCGTCTTGCCATGCGTTCCCGCCACCGCGATGTTTGATTTCAGGCGCATCAGTTCAGCCAGCATTTCGGCCCTGCGCACAACGGGCAGACCTTGGGCGCGCGCCGCGTCGAGTTCGGCATTGCCCGGCTTAATGGCGCTAGAGATCACGATGACCTCGGCCCCCGTCAGATTATCGGCGTTCTGGCCAATGAAAATTGTAGCGCCTTTGGTTTTCAGACGGTCCGTAATTTTGCTGCTTTTCAGGTCAGACCCCTGCACCGTATAGCCGTGACTAAGCAGAACCTCGGCAATACCGGACATGCCGATGCCGCCGATGCCCACGAAATGGATCGGGCCGATGTCCTGTGGAAGGCGGGTTTGTGTGTTCAACGCATCAATCCTTTTTCAGGCTTTCAACCAAGGTGGCGAGCTCTTTGGTTGCCTCGGGCTTCCCCTGCGCCGCCGCCGCTTGCGCCATTGCAATAGCACCCTGAGGATCAGACAGTATAGCCTTGATATGCCCCGATAGTTTTTCTGCCGTAAACTCTGGTTCGGTTATAAGAAACGCGCCGCCAGATTCGACTAACGCCTTCGCATTCGCGCTTTGCTCGTCTCGAACGGCAATCGCCAGCGGGATCAGGATGGAGGGTCGACCGATAACCGTCAAATCCGCGATGGAACTAGCCCCTGCGCGCGATACAACCAGTTGTGCGGCATCAATCCGCACGGGAATGTCTTCAAAGAACGGCTGCACATCCGCCGATACACCCATCGTTTCATACGCGGCCACAACGGCATCCAAGTCAGCCGCCCGTGCTTGGTGGGATACATTCAGATGCGCTTTCATGGCATCGGGCAACAACGCGATAGCCTTGGGAACCACATCGGAAAGAATGCTCGCCCCTTGCGAGCCGCCAATGACCAACAGGTTCATCGGGTAATCGCCCGGCACATGGTACGGAGCCGCCGCATGTTCCAGAACCACACTACGAACAGGATTTCCAGTATGTACCGCCTTGGTATTCGCGGGCAATTCAGTTGGCCAAACGCTGCACGCAACCACATCGACTTGCTTGGCAAATAACCCGTTCACGCGCCCTAACACGCCGTTTTGCTCGTGTATCATCCGTGGCAAACCCAGCAGGCGGGCCGCCGTCATCGCGGGGATTGCCGGATAACCGCCAAACCCTACAACCACCGTTGGGCGATCCGCTTTCATGCTTCGCCACGCCGAAAATACACCGCTGGCAATACGAAACGGCATCACCAGTTTGCCCAAAAGACCACCGCGTGACGGTGTGGCCGAGGATACGACCTCGCGTTTCACGGCATCGGGAAAACCAGCGGAATACCGGTTGCCACGCGCATCGGTTGACAATTTCACCCGCCAACCTCGTGCCAGCATTTCTTCAGCCAAAGCTTGCGCGGGGAACATATGCCCGCCCGTGCCGCCTGCTGCTATGATCAACAAAGGGGCCATTATTTTGCCCTCGTCAGAATTTCGCCCATTTCATCTTGCGGGCGGCGACGGGTCAGCGCCAACAACATGCCCAGCATCATGCCCGCCGCAATCAACGACGAGCCGCCATAGCTAACGAACGGTAAAGTCATGCCTTTGGCTGGCAAAAGTCGAACCGCAACGCCCAAATTGATTAGCGCCTGCATGGCCAACAACGACGAAAGCCCGACACCGGCGATGCGGATAAACGGGTCGCGTTCGCGCACAAGGCGCAAGAGCGAGCGGATGGTGATGACCATGAACAACCCGATAATAAACAGGCAGAAAATCAACCCGTATTCTTCGGCGGCCACGGCAATAATAAAATCGGTGTGCGCATCAGGCAGAGACCATTTAACGGTGCCCTCCCCCACGCCAACACCAAAAATCCCACCCTCCTGAATGGCATTACTGGCGAAACCTATCTGGGATGTGGGCTCAATTTCAGGGTTCAAAAACCCGTCAATCCGCTTCGCTACGTGTGGGGAATTATTATAGGCGAATGTTGACGCCGCCGCGACTCCGATCGCGAGAAGGACCAGCAGCAACATCGGGGCGCCCGCGATGAAATACATCAGTATCCAGCTTGCAAGCACCAGCGCCGCCTGACCGAAATCTGGCTGTAACGCCAGCATTAGCGTTAACGCCACAGCCACGAAAAACGACATCAGTCGCCCCGGTGGGCCGTCAAGATCAGCGCTTGCAGACATCAGCCACGCTGAAAACAGCACAAACGTTGGCTTAACAAATTCGGACGGTTGCAACGAAATAAACCCGAGCGAGTACCACCGCACAGCGCCCTTTCCATAATCCGTACCAAAAAACGGCAGCATAACGAGGGCAAAAAACACGGCTATAAACCCGATCACCGCCAAACGGCGTACCGTCTTGGGGGTTTGCATGGAAAGGAAAATCATTCCCGCCAACGCCGCCGTACCAAAAATCATCTGTCGGTTCACGTAATGAAATGCGCTCAGCCCGTTTCGTTCTGCCAAGGGGGGCGATGCGGCCAAGCCCAGCAGCACGCCAATCGCGAACAACATAAAGACTGCCAGCAACGAAACACGGTCAACCGTGCGCCACCAATGAGAGATAATCGGCTCGCCTGACTTGGCTGAGACCGCTCCAAATACCATTTCTGTCATGAGAGACTGCTCCTGCTCATGTTTACGCCTGCATTTCGGCTTATCGCCCGTTTACGGGTCTTGCCGATATTGCAGCCTGTATAGCGCGTAATGCGTCATTTTGCCAGAAATTTTCCAGATATTCTCAGGATTGGCGCAACCCCGCTTAACAGGGCTATTCGCGGACCAACGCCTCGAACGCCTCGCCGCGCTTCTCAAAATTTTCAAACTGGTCGAAACTGGCGCAGGCGGGGGCTAAAAGGACTGTATCACCGGCCTCGGCTTCGGCTTTAGCCGCCTTAACGGCAGCCTCCAGCGTTTCGGAGATTTCATACGGGGTGTCGCCCAATTGCTGTGCAAACATCTCGGCCGCTTCCCCTATCAAATACGCTTTCGCAACTTTGTGGAAAAGCGGCGCAAGGGCGGCGATCCCACCCTCTTTCGCCTGCCCACCGACAATCCAGCGAATACGTGGGAACGCGCCGAGCGCCTTGCCCGCAGCATCCGCATTCGTCGCCTTGCTGTCATTCACAAATTTCACGCCGTTCGTATTGGCGACGGCCTGACAGCGATGGCGCATACCACGGTAATCCCGAATGGCAGGCTCGATCTGTTTGGGGGCCAAGCCCAAGGATCGGCACACCGCATAAGCGGCGCAGGCATTCTGGTGGTTATGCGCCCCGGGCAAACCGGCCACATCTCGTAGGTCAATGGAAAAGACCTGACGGTCTTTACGCCATTCGCTTAGGAAGCCCTTACGGGCAAAAACGCTCCAGCCTTTGCCTTTTAGCTTACGCGTTGTGGAAATCGAGATCACCGGATCGGCGGCTCCGGCCCCCTCGCGCATCAGGTTGGCCAAGTATTGTCCCTCGGTCTGATCGATACCGATGATGGAACGCTCCGGCCCGCCTTGCGTGAACAGGCGTTTCTTGGCGGCAAAGTAACCGCCCAATCCGCCGTGGCGATCCAGATGGTCAGGCGACAGGTTCAAAAATACGGCAATGTCGGGTTGCAAGGCGCGCGCCAGTTCAATTTGATAGGATGACAGCTCCAACACCACCACCTCGCCGTCCCGCGCAGGGTTCAGGCCGAGGGCACCAACGCCGATGTTTCCCCCCAGTTGCGTCGGGCGGCCGGTTTCCTCGAGAATGTGGTGCAGCAACGCCGAGGTTGTCGATTTTCCGTTTGAGCCGGTGATGCAAACAATACGGGGGTATTTCTCGAAATGGTCCCACTCATCCGTTGCGAACGACTGGAAAAACAACCCCACGTCGTTGTCTACGATGACACCCTGTTCCCAAGCGTTAACTATTGCCGGATGCGGTTTCGGGTACAGATGCGGGATGCCGGGCGACACGATCAGCGCGGCCAGACCGTCGAACGTGCGATCCGAGTTCAGGTCGGCAACGTCATATCCAGCGGCCTCGGCTTTCGCGCAAGCGTCGGGGTTGTCGTCCCAGCAAACAGGCACAGCCCCGCCCGCCTGCAAAGCCGCAGCCGTCGCCAAGCCCGAAACCCCAAGCCCCAAAACCCCGACACGCGCACCCGCATATCCGCGAACAGGTATCATCGGATTTTCAACGTAGCTAAGCCAACCAGTGCCAGAATAAGCGATATGATCCAGAACCGGATCACGATCTGGCTTTCGCCCCAGCCAAGTTTTTCAAAGTGTGATGAATGGGGGCCATAAGGAATATCCGCTTGCCGGTTGCCTTGTAGTAAAGCACCTGAATGACGACACTCAGCAATTCCACCACGAACAAACCGCCGATGATCGCCAAAACGATTTCATGTTTGGTTGCAATTGCAATCGCCCCCAAAGCCCCGCCAAGCGCGAGGGAACCTGTGTCGCCCATAAACACCGCCGCAGGGGGCGCGTTATACCAAAGGAAGCCAAGCCCGCCGCCGATCAAAGCGGCTACGAAAATCGTCAACTCTCCGGTTCCAGCCACGTAGTGCACGTCCAGATATTCGCTGAAATCGACCCGGCCGACCAGATAGGAAATAATCCCGAACGAGGCCGCCGCGATCATCACCGGCATAATCGCCAACCCGTCCAGCCCATCGGTGAAATTCACCGCGTTGGCCGTGCCGACAATCACGATCATAATGAAGGGGATGTAAAGGAAACCAAGGTTTAGAAGCGTGTCTTTCAGGATCGGAAACGCTAGATACCCCGACAAGTGATCGCTCTGCATCGACATCACCCAAACACCGGCAATGGCTGCGATGATAAAGCCAAGACCCAGCCGGATTTTACCGGAAATACCGTCATGGTTCTGCTTGGTAACCTTTTGGTAATCATCGGCAAAACCAATCAGACCAAAGCTGTAGGTCACAAAAAGCACCATCCAGACATAGCCGTTATCCCAACGCGCCCAAAGCAATGTTGAAACCAGAATTGCGCCCAAAATCAGCACACCACCCATCGTTGGTGTACCTGCCTTGGCCAGAATATGGCTCTCGGGGCCGTCCTTGCGGATTGGTTGGCCCTTGCCCTGTTTGCGGCGCAAAAGGTTAATAAGCGGTTGCCCGAAGACAAAGCCGAAGACCAGTGCTGTGAAGAACGCTCCGCCTGCGCGAAAGGTGATATAGCGGAAAAGGTTAAAGAAATCCCCGCCATCAGACAGTTCGGTTAACAGATAGAGCATTAAGTCGTGCCTCCGGTTTCATTCAAAGGGCGTGCATCGCCCAAATTTTTGATCGCGTCAACAATCAACCCCATTTTAGCCCCGAGCGAGCCTTTTACCATCACAACATCTCCGTCCGTTAACAGTTTCTTGATTTTCGCGGCAAGTTGGTCGGATGTCTCGAACCATTCGCCGCGTTTCGGGGCAGGTAACGTTTCGTAAAGATGTTTCATCAACGGGCCGACACAGTGAATTGTATTGATATTTTTCAGGTTTTCGTTCTGCGAAATCGCACGGTGCAACGTGACCTCGTCAGGGCCAAGTTCCAGCATATCCCCCAAAATCGCGACCCGTCGCCCCGTGCTGTGCGCCAAAACATCCAACGCCGCTGCCACCGACAAAGGGTTCGCGTTATAACTGTCGTCGATCAGGTTGATAGCACCCACAACCCAACGCGCGCCCCGACCTGCCGGAGGCCGCCAACCCGCAAGCGCGTTGGCGGCGGTTGTGCCATCCGCCCCGACAGCGTGAACCGCCGCCAATACAGCCAGCGCATTCATCGCAAGATGGCGACCCGTAGCACCGATGGTGAAAGATATATCCTTACCCAACATGGTCGCCTGAACTTTCGTATCGAGAGCCCCGACCACGACGTCGCGCAACCGAAAATCTGTTGCTGCCTCGCCGAACCAAAGTACCTGCGTATTTTTCGCCACTTCGGCCAAGACCTCCGCCATTTCCGTATCCGCATTCAAAACTGCAATACCACCTGAAAGCCCCGCGATAACCGAGGCCTTCTCCCGCGCGATTTCCTCTACGCTTTCGAACGCGGCCATATGGACCGCCGCGACATTGGTCACAACGGTCACATCAGGCTTGGTAAGACGCGAAAGCGGGGCGATCTCTCCGGCGTGGTTCATACCGATTTCAATCACCGCGTAATCCGTATCAACCGGCATCCGCGCCAAAGTTAACGGCACACCCCAATGGTTGTTATAGCTATGCTCTGCGGCGTGAACCTTGCCCTGACCGGACAGCGCGGTGCGGAGCATCTCTTTGGTGCCCGTTTTTCCAACAGATCCAGTCACCGCAATAACCTTGGCCCTTGTTCGGGTTCGCGCAGCCTTGGCTAACGCCTCCAACCCTGCCAGAACATCGTCCACAATCAACAGCGGCGCATCCGGTGAAACCCCTTCAGGAATACGCGAAACCATTGCTACCGCCGCGCCGCGATCCAACGCTTGTGCGACGAAATCATGGCCATCGCGCACGTCCTGCAAGGCGACAAACATGTCGCCCTTTTGCAGCGTGCGCGTATCAATCGAGACGCCAAACGCGCGCCAATCCACGGAGCTGCGCCCGCCAGTGGCCGCGACGGCCTCGGCCATAGTCCAAAGCGCGCTCATCGCGGCGATTCCTCTAATGCGGCAACGGCGATACTGGCTTGTTCGGCATCGTTGAATTCCAGCACATCCGTACCAACAATCTGCCCCGTCTCGTGCCCCTTGCCGGCAATCAACAGCGCATCGCCGGGTTGCAGAGCATCAACCGCCGTCAAAATAGCCTCGGCACGATCGCCAATTTCGGTGGCATCAGGACAGCCCGCCATTATCGCTGTTCGTATCCCGGCCGCGTCTTCCGTGCGTGGATTATCGTCGCTCACATAGACCACATCGGCGTATTTTGCCGCCGCCGCGCCCATCAACGGGCGCTTGCCTTTGTCACGGTCGCCGCCCGCACCGAACACGACCAACAGGCGGCCCATCACATGTGGGCGCATGGCCTGCAATGCCGTTTCCAGCGCGGCAGGCGTATGGGCAAAATCGACGAACACCATCGCGCCGTTGCTGCGCGTCGCCACCCGTTCCATCCGCCCACGGACCGTTTGTAACTTGGGTAATGCTGCGAAAACTTCCGGCGCATCAGCCCCGCACGCGATGACCAACCCCGCCGCCAACATCACATTATCCGCCTGAAAACCACCGATAAGATCGAGCGACACCATATGGCTAACGCCCTCGTAAGACACCAGTACATCCAGCCCATCTGCCCGATAGCGCATGTCCTTGATGCATATGTCCGCATCACCATGCCCGACGGTCAAAACCTTGCTCAACTCGTCGGCCAATCCAGCCCCACGCGCATCATCGATGTTAATCACCGCTGTTGCGCCTTCGGGTAATACCCGCCGGAATAATCCAGCCTTGGCGTCAAAATAATCCTCGAACCCATCGTGATAATCCAGATGGTCGCGGCTTAGGTTCGTGAACCCCGCCGCCGATAAACGAACGCCGTCGAGGCGACGTTGATCCAGCCCGTGCGATGACGCCTCCATCGCGCCGTGGGTGACACCCTGCGCGGCCAGATCGGCCAATAATGCATGCAAAGCCAAAGGTTCAGGCGTGGTGTGGGAAAGCGGAGCGCTCACTGCCCCCTCAACCCCCACCGTGCCGAAATTCACCGCAGACAAGCCCAGTTCTTCCCAAATTTGACGGGTGAAATTAGCCACAGAGGTTTTGCCGTTGGTTCCCGTAATCGCCACCATCGTTTCAGGTTGACCCTCGAACCATCCCGCCGCAGCCTTGGAAAGTGCCTTGCGCGGGTCGTCTGAAATCAGGAACGGCACATCGTAACCACCCTCGGTCTGGGTGATTTCATATCCCGCCGCGTCGGTCAGCACTGCCGCCGCCCCCATACGAACCGCAAATTTTACGAACTCCGCCCCGTGCATATTGCTGCCCGGCATCGCGGCAAACAAATGCCCCGGTTTTGTGCGCCGACTATCCACCGAAATGCCTGTAATTGCAGCGGGCAAATCGCCAATCAAGCGGTATTCAAGCCCAAGCGCGTCGATTGTTTTTGAAAGGTTTGTCATGGCCCCTCTTGGCCCCTCGTCAGTTTCGCGTCAAGGTCAACGCGCTTGGCGTGACCCTATCATCGAAATACTCTGGCCGCATACCCATCAGCGGTGCGACCCGGCGAATAATCTCGGCGGCGACGGGTACGGCGGTCCAACCCGCGGTGCGGCGCGCCTCGCCACTGGACATTTCTTCGGGCTCGTCAAGGCTGACGATCAACACATATTTTGGGTTGTCCATCGGGAACACGCTGGCGAAAGTCGATAATACCTTGCCCTCGTAATACCCGCCCTTTGGGTCCGGTTTGTCGGCTGTTCCGGTTTTGCCACCCACTTGATATCCCTTTACTTCGCCCAGCGATGCGGTGCCGCGCACAACAACTTGGCGCAACATATCGCGCATAGCGTCGGACGTGGCGCGCGAAATCACGCGGTCACTTTCATCCGGTAATTCGCCACCCTTCAGCAAAGTCGGCGTTACAAGAAAACCGCCGTTCGTCATCGCCGCATAGGCAACCGCCAGATGCATCGGTGTGGTCGCAAGTCCATGGCCATAGGAAATCGTCATCGCCGACAATTCCGACCAGTTCTTCGGCACCAACGGCTTGCTGTGTTGGGCCTCTTTCAATTCCAGCGGTAACGGATCGAAGAACCCCAGTTTTCGCAGAAAATCCTGCTGTGCTTCGGCCCCGAATTCGATCGCCAGATTAGCCGCACCGATATTCGAGGATTTCACGATCACGTCACGCAAACTAAGGCGCGGTCCATAATTGCGGAAGTCCCTAATGCGAAACTTACCCCAGCGCAGCGGTCCCTGAGTATCTATCATAGTATCGGGCGTGGCGATTTCTAATTCCATCGCCAAAGCGGCCGTAAATATCTTGAAAGTCGAGCCAAGCTCGTATCGCCCCTGCGC
>CAKZNY010000154.1 GCA_937132145.1 uncultured Paracoccaceae bacterium
GCGGACCGCCTGAATTTCGGCCTCGATCTTGGCTACGAAATCCATGTAGCGGTCGAACCAGTCTTGCGGGTTTTGTGAAGGTGGGCAACGGATGTCTGTCGAGAATTCGCAGTATTTCGCGGTGATGTTGGTGGCCGTACCTCCGTTCATAACGCCGACATGGAACGTCGTGAAATATGGCTCGAACAGGACGTCGAGTTCGTTTGGCGTGGCCTGCATCCCCTCGACAAGTTGCACACGCAGCCATTCAACCAGCCGCGCGGCGGTCATTACGGCCGATACACCGTTGTGCATAAGGCTCGAATGTATTTCAAAACCGTGAACTTTGGTTAGAAACCCGATCGACCCTTTATGGCCCGTCACGACCTGCATCATAGAGGGTTCCCCGACGATTACAGCCTTGGCTTTGGGCAGTTTCTCAACCATCTCCGCGATCATAAACGGAGCGCCGATACAGCCGACTTCTTCGTCGTAGGACAGCGCGAACTGGATCGGGTATTTCAAATTGGCGGCGATCATTTCAGGCACCAGCGCCAGCCCCGTTGCGATGAAACCCTTCATGTCGCATGAACCACGTCCAAACAGCTTGCCGTCAATCTGCGTTAGCACGAACGGGTCGGTGTCCCACGCCTGCCCGTCAATTGGCACAACATCGGTGTGCCCGGACAGCACAACACCGCCGTCAACATTCGGCCCGATCTGCGCGTAAAGATTCGATTTCAGGCCGGTTTCATCAAAAACCCGCCACGATTTCACCCCGTGTTCCGTAAGGTAATTTTCGATGAACTCGATAATAGGCAGATTCGATTCGGACGAAACAGACGGAAACGCCACCAGCTTTTCCAGCATTTCTTTGGCAGTATAGTGCGTTGACATAAAACCTCCTGAACTCTCGCGTGCAATACTTTTCCCGTGAGTAACGCGGCGTCAAGTAAAAATTATGGATTGTCGTATTGGATTTCTTGGTGTTAACTGAATTTTATCAAATGGACAAACAAGTCCAGATAACGCCTTGAATTAAAAAGGGCGAAGAACAACAGGGAGCACTTCATGCTCGATAATACCGCCACGATTTTAGACGTGGCGAATTTGACGACTGTGTTTAACACGCGCGATGGTGCGGTTCATGCGGTCAACGGAGTGAGTTTCTCACTTGCACCGGGCGAGCTGTTGGGCATCGTCGGGGAAAGTGGCTCGGGTAAATCTGTGACGATGATGTCGTTGATGGATTTGCTGCCCTCTCCGCCGGCTGAAATTGTTTCGGGTGAAATCATCATTGACGGTGAAGATGTTCGCGCCATGACCACGGCACAAATGCGCGCAATTCGTGGCGGTAAGGTCGGGTTTATTTTTCAGGACCCGATGACCTCGCTTAATCCGGTGTTTACGGTTGGCTTTCAAATTATGGAGCCGCTGCGCGAACATCTTGGCATGAGCAAAAGGCAAGCGCGGGCGCGGGCGGCAGAGTTGTTGGAGCTCGTCGGCATTCCCGATGCCGTTATCCGCCTTAAAGACTACCCGCACCAGTTTTCCGGCGGTATGCGCCAGCGCGTGATGATCGCGATTGCGCTGTCGTGTGACCCGAAAATCTTGATCGCAGACGAACCCACCACCGCGTTGGATGTGACCATTCAGGCGCAAATTCTGGAACTTATACGCGAGCTTCGCCAGAAGATGGGCATGGCCATCATCTGGATCACGCATGACCTTGGTGTAATCGCCGGTATCGCCGACCGTGTGGCGGTGATGTATGCAGGGCAGATTGTCGAACACGCCGAAGTTAAGGAATTGTTCAGAAACCCGCAGCACCCCTATACGCGGGCGTTGCTGGAAACCCTGCCCAAAGCTGAAGGCGAGCGGGACAAGCGTTTGAAATCCATTGAGGGGCAGCCGCCCATTATGAATGCAGCCCCGACATCTTGCGAATTCGCACCACGTTGTGCACATGCGTTTGCACGCTGCCACGTTGAAAATCCGCAACGGGTAAGCATTGGCGAAGGTCACGATGTGGCTTGCTGGTGGGATGCAAAAACCGGAGGGCCGCGCGATGCTTGATACGGCCGCACCCTTGGTGAAGGTCAAAAACCTGAAGATGCACTTCCCGATTTATCGGGGCATCCTTAGTCGTCGGGCCGGCGAAGTTAAGGCCGTAGACGGCATCAGTTTCGAGATCATGCAGGGCGAAACCCTTGGTCTGGTGGGCGAAAGCGGATGCGGGAAAACGACCGTGGGCCGTGCATTGCTGCGCCTGTATGATATTACCGAGGGCACGATCGAGGTGAACGGCCACGATATCAGCACCATTGAGGGCGAGGAGTTGCGCGCGCTTCGCCCCGAGATGCAGATGATTTTTCAGGACCCGCAGGCCAGTTTGAACCCGCGTATGACGGTTGGGTCAATCATTTCAGAGCCCCTCGACGAACATACCAAACTGTCCAAAGTTGAAAAACGCGCCAAGGTGGGCGAATTGATGGATGCCGTCGGGTTGGCTCGCCATTTTGCGGATCGTTACCCGCACGAATTTTCCGGCGGACAGCGCCAGCGTATCGGTATTGCCCGCGCATTGGCGCTTAATCCGAAGTTTATCGTTTGCGATGAACCCATCGCGGCACTGGACGTTTCCATTCAGGCGCAGGTTGTTAACCTTCTTGAAGACCTTCAGGAACAGTTCGGCCTGACGTACCTGTTTATCAGCCACGATCTTTCGATGATCCGCCACCTCGCCACCCGCGTGGCCGTGATGTATCTGGGCAAAATCGTCGAGATCGCCCCGCGCGATGCGTTGTACGAAGCCCCCCTTCACCCCTATACCGAGGCCTTGTTGTCCGCCGTCCCGCACCCGGACCCGTCGCAAGAATCCACACGGGAGCGGATCATCCTTAAAGGCGATGTTCCCAGTCCCTCAAACCCGCCGCAAGGCTGTAATTTCTGCACTAGATGTCCAAAGGTAATAGATATTTGTCGCTCCGTAGAGCCGGAGTTGCAAAACTATGGTGACGGGCACTTTGCTGCCTGCCATCTGCTTGAATAACCAAGATGCGGGATTAGCCCGTGCATTTACTAACCAACTAGGAGAGAGAAATGAAAATACCTAACCTAATATTGGCAGCGGCTGGCGCATCATTGCTAGCCACGACTGCCTTCGGGGCTGCACATGAAGCCCGTGGTCGAGATGGCAATGTCAACATCATTTATTGGCAAGCCGCATCCATCATGAACCCGTATTTGTCGGGCGGCACCAAAGACGTTGACGCATCTTCAATGGTGATCGAGCCTTTGGCGCATTACGACGAAAACGGCAACATGGTTACAACACTGGTTGACGAAATTCCGACGGTTGCCAATGGCGGCGTGTCGGCGGATTTGACCTCCATCACATGGAAATTGTCCGAAGGCCTGCTTTGGTCTGATGGCACGCCTGTGACTGCAAACGACGTTGTGTTCACTGCAAACTATTGCATGGACCCCAGCGGTGGCTGTCAGCAGTTGGCCAAATTTAGCGACGTGACAAACGTAGAAGCTCTTGACGACCGGACGGTGAAAATCACTTTCGGTTCCGCCAAGCCTTTCCCGTATGGCCCGTTTGTTGGCTCCACAACACCCGTTCTGCAAGCAGCACAGTTTGCTGGTTGTTCCGGTGCTGCGGCCCCTACGTGTACGGCGGCTAACTTCAAACCAATCGGCACTGGCCCGTTTGTTGTTTCCGAGTTCCGTGCAAACGACACAATCACGCTTACTGCGAACCCCAACTACCGTGATGCAACTAAACCTGCATTCGCGACGTTGACGTTCAAAGGTGGCGGCGATGCGGCGTCTGCTGCACGTGCGGTTCTTGAAACTGGCGAGTTTGATTACGCCTGGAACCTTCAGATTGCACCAGAAATTCTGGCGCAGATGGAAGCCAAAGGTATGGGTACAGTTCTATCCGGCTTCGGCCCGTTGGTTGAACGTCTGATGATCAACCTGACAGACCCGTCCGCATCGCTGGGTGATACACGCTCGACCGTTGCGAACCCGCATCCGTTCATGACCGATATCGCTGTTCGCCAAGCGCTTTCCATGGCTATCGATCGCCCGCTTCTGGTTGAAGTTGGCTACGGTAAAGCTGGTAAAGTGACCTGTAACGTGCTGCCATCCCCTGCAATTTACGACTCGCCAAACAACGCGGGCTGTGAAATTCAGGACATCGCCGGTGCTAACGCAATGTTGGATGCAGCTGGTTGGGCAATGGGTTCCGATGGAGTTCGCGCCAAAGACGGCGTGCGCCTTTCGATCCTGTACCAAACATCCACAAACGCTGTTCGTCAGGATTTCCAAGCCCTGATCAAACAGTGGTGGGGTGAAATCGGCATTGAGACAGAGCTGAAAAACATTGACGCAGCCGTATTCTTCGGTGGCGACCAATCCAGCCCTGATACATTCCAGAAAATCTTTGCTGATCTGGAAATGTATGCGAACAACTTCGACGGCACCGATCCTGAAGCCTATATGGGCAGCTGGAAATGTTCCGAGATCCCTTCGCCTGAAAACGCATGGCTTGGCTCCAACATGCCGCGTCACTGTAATGCCGACTATGACGCTCTTGTAGCGGAAATGGCTGGTACCGCGGATATCAGCAAGCGTGCAGAACTAGCGATCGCGATGAACGATATTTTGATGCAAAACTACATCATCATCCCTCTCGTTCACCGCGGCAACGTATCGGCTAGTGCCAATACACTGGCCGGCGTCAAGCTTAACGCTTGGGACAGTGAGCTTTGGAACATCGCTGACTGGTCGCGTAAATAAGATTTGAAACTTTGGCTGCGGGGGTAACTTCGCAGCCATACCATCAAGACTGACAAACCGAGGCGTTCCATGTTTCACTACACAATCCGTAGATTGATCTTCACGATCCCGACGCTTCTGTTCATCAGTTTCGTTATCTTCTTCATTCTGGACACTGCTCCGAATGACCCGACGGGCAACCTGCCCCTGACCATCCCGCCCGAGGTTCGCGTGAAAATCCGCGCCTCGCTTGGTTTGGATCAGCCGATGTTCATCCGCTACCTTCTGTGGTGCCAGCAGTTCTTCATCAACGAGCCGCTGAACATGATCGAGCAATGGTTCGACATCACCATCGGCGACGGCACCCGCCTGCGTGTAACCAGCTGGTCGACGCGTTCGCCGGTTGTCGATCTGGTGGTCGAGCGGCTGCCCCAAACCCTATGGGTTGTTGGCATGTCTTATGTTGTTGGCATCCTCATCGCGATCCCTATCGGCGTGATTTCAGCCTATAAACAATACAGCTGGTTTGACCAGTTGGGGACGTTCTTCTCGATGCTGGGTTTCTCGGTTCCGACGTTTTTTACTGGCTTGCTAATGATCGTTATTTTCTCGGTGCACCTGCGTTGGTTCCCCTCGATTTATGACACGACGCACAAGGTCACAGACTGGAGCAGCTTTGTCTTTCAGGTCAAACAAATGATCATGCCGGTGATGGTGTTGGCGTTCTTTAATGCAGCACAACTCAGCCGGTTTATGCGCGCCTCCATGCTGGATAACTTGCAGCAAGATTATGTGCGAACGGCGCGAGCCAAAGGCCTGAAGGAACGGGTTGTGGTGCTAACCCACGTTCTGCGCAACTCGCTTATCCCTGTGGTGACTGTGATTGCACTGGGCGTACCGCAGGTATTCGGCGGCGCGATTATCACCGAGCAGATATTCAAGGTGAACGGCCTTGGGCAGCTACTTATCATCGGCATCCAAGGCGCGGATATTCCGCTGGTGCAGACCCTGACATTCATTTTCGCGGTGCTGATTGTGCTGTTCAACCTGATTGCCGACATTATTTATGGCCTGCTTGATCCGAGGATCCGTTATGACTGATACAACGATAATCGAGGGCAAAGGCCGCACGCTTTGGGGCGATGTCTGGGACCAATACAAAACCCATAAGGGCGCGTTGATTGGCACAGCAGTGTTCGCATTCATCCTGTTTGCGGTTTTCATTGGCCCGTATATTTACACGGCCGATCCGCAATACCTTAGCATTCGCGATAAAAACCAAGGCCCGAGCCTCGCCTATCCGCTGGGCACAGACCAGTTGGGCCGCGATATGCTGGCGCAAGTGCTGCACGGGGGGCGAGTTTCGCTGGCTGTGGGCATCATCGCGATGGCTATCTCGCTGCTGGTCGGCACCGCGGTCGGGTTGCTGGCGGGGTATTTCAAGAAGCTCGACGGGCCGCTGATGCGCATGACCGACCTGTTCCTTGCCCTGCCCTTGTTGCCGCTGCTGTTGGTTATCATCATGCTATTCCGCGACACGCTGCGGGGCATGTTCGGACCGGAAACCGGCATTTTTATTCTGATCGTTTCTATTATCGGGGCAACAAGCTGGATGCACACGGCGCGGATCGTTCGCGGTGACGTTTTGGCACAAAAAGAACGCGAGTTCGTGATGGCCGCAAAGTCGATCGGCACACCTGACCGCCGGATAATCCTGCGCCACATTTTGCCCAACGTGCTGTCACCAATCATGGTTTCCGCCACGCTTGGTGTTGCCAACGCGATTATCACCGAGAGCGCGTTGTCGTTCCTTGGCCTTGGCTTCCCGTCGGATTTCCCCACATGGGGGCGCCTGTTGTTTGATGGCGCAAACTACATGACCCTGACCCCCGCCCGCGTGGTGTGGCCGGGCTTGGCGATCTCGCTAACAGTGCTGAGTGTGAACTTCATCGGGGACGGGTTGCGCGACGCGCTCGACCCTCGGATCAGGGGGCGTTAACCGCCCTTCATATATGGCATAAGCACGACTTCACTGTCGGGTTTGATCGGGGTGAACCACGCCTCTTTATAGATCAAACCATCTATCGCAACAGAAACCCCGCCCTCGATTACCGATTCGAGCGCGGGGTATTTTTTGGCCAGCGCTTTAAGCATTTCACCAGTGTTTCGGGCCTCGACTTCAACGTCTTTCAGGCCACCCGTTGCAGATCGTAATGATCCCCAAAGGGTGACCGTAACCATTATTTTGCACCGTCAATGGCCGCCAGAATTCGCGGCGGAGACATCGGCAACTCAAACATCCGAACACCGGCTGCATGCGAAACCCCGTTGGCCACAGCGGCCAGCGGCGGTACGATGCCGGTCTCGCCAACGCCGCGCACCCCGTAAGGATGGCCCGGATTGGGGATTTCGAGGATCACCGTATCGATCATCGGCAAATCGGAAGCCACAGGAATCCGGTAATCAAGGAAGCCCGCATTTTGCAGCTTGCCGTCCTCGCCGTAGATATATTCCTCGTTCAGCGCCCAGCCGATGCCTTGCACGGCCCCGCCCTGCATCTGCCCCTCGACATAATCGGGGTGAATGGCTTTGCCGGCATCCTGAAACACCGTGTAGCGCTTGATTTGCGTGAAGCCGGTTTCAGGGTCCACCTCGACATCGACCAGATGCACGCCGAAACTGACGCCTGCCCCATCGACGTTCACCTCGTGGTGACCCGCAATCGGTCCGCCGGTCTTGGCTTGGTCTGCGGCAATCTCGGCCAAGGTCATCGGCGGGAATTCCCCCGCATTATGGCCCGTCGGCACGGCTGCCCCGTCAACCCAGTCAACCGCATCGGCATCAATGCCCCAAACCTGCGCGGCACGGCCACACATATTTTTGATCGCCGCCCGCGCCGCCTTGATCGTCGCCAACCCGACCGCAAACGTAACACGGCTGCCGTCCGTTACATCGTTGAACCCGATTGAATTTGTGTCGGCAACAATGGTGCGAACCTTTTCGAGCGGTATCCCCAGCTCCTCGGCTGCCATCATTGAAATTGACGCGCGAGATCCACCGATGTCGGGGTTCCCCTCGATCACCGCAACGGTTCCGTCCTCATTAATGTTCATGGAAACGCTGGTATTTCCGGCAAAGTTGAACCAGAAACCGCAGGAAACACCCCTGCCCTGATTAGGACCAAGTGGTGCCGTATAATGCGGATGCGCCTTGGCTGCCTCCAATGTCGCCACCAGTCCGATTTCATCAAAAGTCGGCCCGTATGACGACAACGTGCCTTTCTTGGCCGCGTTCATCAAACGAACCTCAAGCGGATCGAGGCCCAGCTTCTGGCACAACTCGTCCACAACGGATTCGACCGTATAAATAGCCATCGGCGCACCGGGCGCGCGGTAAGCGGCCTGTTTGGGGCGGTTGGTCAACACGTTCCACGCCAGCGTCTGCACAGCGTCCAGATCATATGACGCAAACGCCGTCATCGCCCCCAGCATCGCTGTGATGTTGGGATACGCCCCGCCCTGATAGCGCAGTTTCGCCTGCCCTGCGGTTATCCGGCCATCCTTGGTCATACCAATTTTGATGTCCGTGCTCGACGAAGTCGTCGGGCCGGTGGCACGAAACACCTCTTCGCGTGTCATTACCATTTTCACCGGGCGACCTGCCTTTTTGGACAGCGCTAACGCCACAGGTTCAAGATAAACCGTCGTCTTGCCGCCAAACCCGCCACCGATTTCGGAGGCCGTTACGCGCAGTTGGCTCGTCTCAATCCCGATAAAAGCGGCTGAAAGATCGCGGACCATATAATGCCCCTGCGTACAAACCCAAATCTCGCCGCGCCCGTCCGGCCCCATAGTGGCCAGCGTTGCATGTGGCTCGATATAGCCTTGGTGCGTGGCCGCCGTCTTGAAACTGCGCTCGATAATAATGTCGGCTTTGGCGAAACCCGCATCCAGATCGCCGTGGCCAAATTCCCAGTAACCGGACACATTCGCGTTGTTCCCCTCGGGGATATTGCGAAACTTGCGGCCCTCGTGCAGCACAGGTGCCGTGTCCAGCATCGCGCCGTCCACGTCGGTTTCATGGGGCAGGACTTCGTATTCCACCTTGATCAGTTTCAGGGCCGCATTGGCAACCTTAACACTGGTCGCCGCCACCGACGCAACCGCGTGACCGTCATAAAGCACCTTGCCCCGCGCCATGCAGTTATCCAGCGTATCCTGATTGCCCGAGCTGCTTTGCTTGACGAAATCTTGTGACGTAACAACCGCCTTCACGCCCGACATCGCCAGAGCAGCCGACGTATCAATCGAGATAATCCGCGCATGTGCGTGCGGACTGCGCAGAATGGTCGCGTGCAGCATCCCCGGCGCGGTCAAATCCGCCCCGAACAACGCGCGGCCCGTCACCTTGTCTATCCCGTCAGGGCGTGGCGGACGGGTGCCGATAACTTTGAATTCACGTTTGTTTAATTCGGCTCCGGTTGAACCCTCGACGTATTCCGTAACCATAATCAAGCCCCCCGCATTTCAGCCGCGGCATCCATCACCGCGCGAATAATTTTGTCGTACCCTGTGCAACGGCACAGGTTCCCTGCCAGCCAGTAGCGCACTTCGGTCTCGGTTGGATCAGGGTTCTTTTCAAGCAACGCCTTGGCAGCGACCAGAATACCCGGTGTGCAAATTCCACATTGCAGCGCCGCATGATCGAGAAGCTTTTGCTGCAACACATGCAGTTTTTCTCCGTCAGCCATGCCCTCGACCGTATTAACGCTACGGCCCTCGGCCTCGGCAGCAAGGACCAGACAGGAACACACCAGCCGCCCGTCCAGCTCTACCGAACAAGCCCCGCAATCGCCCGAGCCACAGCCTTCCTTTACGCCCGTCAAACCAACGTGGTCCCGCAGCGCATCCAGCAAGGTTTCGCTCGGCTCGCAAAGATATTCAACAGCATCGCCATTGATCGTTGTGCTTACATGTATCTTGCTCATTTTGAACCTCCAGCGCGGCTATAGGCAATAAGGGCTGCACGTTTCGCCATTACGCCCGCCGTTTTGGTGCGGAACTCAACCGTTCCACGTTTGTCATCAATCGGGTTGCAGGCCGCAGAACAAGCCGCTTGCAACGTGGCAATGGCATCGTCATCCAGTTTGGTTCCAATGATCGCCTTGGCCGCATCATCCACCACCAACACCGTCGGCGCCACAGCACCAAGCGATACACAGGCGTGCGTAACAACACCGTCGCTATCAATCGTCAGACTAACGCCTGCCGAGGAAACCGCGATGTCCATTTCCGTTCTAGGAATAAACCGCAAATAGGCATCCCCCGAGTTATTAACGCGAGCTGGCAGATAGATCGAAGTGATAATCTCGCCCTTGCCCAGCGACGTTTTTCCCGGCCCCGTAACAATATCCGCAACCGGACATTCCCGCGCACCGTTCGGTCCGGAAATCGTAACAACCGCGTTGGCCACAACCATCGCTGGCACACTATCGGCCGCAGGGGAAGCATTACAAAGGTTCCCCGCCAGCGTGGCCCGACCCTGAACCTGCGTGGAGCCGATAAGTTCCATCGCTTCAACCACACCGGGCCACAGCGCGACGAGTTCAACATGTTCGCCCATCTCCGCCCCCGAAACGGCCGCGCCAATACGGAACCCGCCGTCCTCGGCGGTAATATCGCGCATTCCGGCGATATGTTTGATGTCCACGATCAGCTCTGGCTCGACCAGCGCTAAACGCAATTGAACCAAAACATCCGTACCACCTGCCAACACACGCGAAATCCCGTCGCACGTGTTTAACAACTCTACGGCCTGCTCGATTGTGTCTGGTGACTCAAATCGCATGGCTGTGCCTCCTGTATATGGGTAGATTCCCATTCACTCTTTCAAAAATACTCATCTTTGCCAATGGGAAAATTCGCATTGTTACACTGCGTATTTAGGTGTGCGTGGAAATCCAGTCCGGCACAATACCGCTGTCTTTGACATAATTTGCGACATCCTTGCCCGCAAAAAGCCCGTAATCCGTAATCAGGATGGTTTTGACCCCGATGGCGGCCCCGCCCAGAATATCCGTGTGCAAGGTGTCCCCTACCATCGCAATCCGCTCCCGCGGGATAGACGGGTCAACTTGCGCCAAGGCCAGATCATAGACATTGGTGAAGGGCTTGCCGAAAAACTCGGGTTTTATGCCCGTGCGGTGGCTAAGATCATGCGCATACCAACCGGGTTCCAGCGACAATCCGGTTTCGCGAGGCGCCACAATGTCAGGATTGCCGACCAGCACAGGGCGCGGATTGCGTTTAAGGCTGGATACCATCATGTCCTGATGTGCCTCCGTCCATGGCGCGCTGCCCAACAGGATGAAACCTTCAACGCGGTCATAGAGATCACCGTCCAAGCCAAGACGCACACAGGGCACCGGAAAATCTTCGAGCTTGGAATGCCCCAAAGCCATAACACCCCACAGCTTTTCTGCCCGCCCCATAAGCCCTATGCTCAACGCATCACGGCTGGCGATCACATCGGATTGCTGAAAATCAAAGCCGAACTTGCGGTATTTCGCCAAGGATACTTCCGGCGGCAGCGAGGCCCCGTTGGTCAGCACGAACACCTGCTTCCCCGCCGCTTGCAGGGCCGCCAAGCGCTCCGGTGCGCCCTAGATAACTGTGTCCCCGACGTTCAAAACCCCGAAGGCATCCAGCAGAAATACGTCGAACTGGTCTGCCACTTCGCCAATGTTCGCGATGTGGGTGGAGCGCGCAGGAAACACCGCCGTTGGCAAAGCTTCCCGCACTTTTTCGTATTGGGCAAAGGCCCAATCAGCATCAGACGCCATGGGGTATCCTAGATAATTGCGCCACGAACTTTGGCTGATACGAACTCGCCTATTACAACGGCGACCAGAATAACAGTCAGGATTAACGATACCTGCGGCCATGCCAGCGTATTAAGCGATGCTTGCAACTGCAACCCGATGCCGCCTGCGCCCACAAGACCCAACACCGTCGATTCGCGGATGTTGATGTCCCAGCGGAACACAGCGATACCTGCGAAGGCTGGTAAAATCTGCGGAACGATGCCGTAAACCATTATCTGCCAGCGCGTAGCACCCGTTGCGGTGATCGCCTCAACCTGATTTTCGTCGATCTCCTCGATCGCTTCATACAACAGTTTTGCGCAAAACCCGATGGACCGGATGGAGATAGCCACCATGCCCGCAAAAATGCCCGGACCAATGATCGACACCAGCAACAAAGCCCAGATCAACGAGTTGATGGAGCGTGTAGACACGATAATCAAAAGCGCAATAGGGCGAATGAACAGCTTGCTCGGCGTCGTATTGCGTGCCGCCAGAAACGCGATTGGAACCGCCATCATCAACGCAAATACCGTACCGAGCGTGGCGATATTCAGCGTATCCCAGATAGGTTTACCAAGCTGGGTGATATAGCTCCATTTCGGTGGCATAGCACGCCCGCCAATATCGGCTGCAATCCGCGGTGCATCAAAAACGAAGAACCACGTGGTCTGGTCCGAGATTTTCATCCAGCTGACGTAGAAAATAATCCCCGCCGCCATCCACATTGCCCAACGGATAAGTTGGGCGTTACGATCACGGACTTGCCAGACTTTTACACCGTTTTTATCTTTAACAGGCATTACTGAACCCTCGCTCTGATAATGCCCGAGAGATACTCGAGCGCCATAACTACAACGATGATCATCAACAAAATGGCGGCCACGGTGTCAAACTCGTAGCGGTCAAACGCGGTGTTCAGGGTCGCCCCGATACCACCCGCACCAACCAGCCCCAGAACGGCAGATTCGCGGAAGTTGATGTCCAGACGATAGATCGACAAACCGATTAACCGTGGCATAATCTGAGGTTGCACCCCGAAGTTAATCCATTGCAGCCAACTTGCGCCTGTGGCTTTCACCGCCTCGGCTTGCACCTTGTTCATATCCTCGATTTCTTCGGCCAGCAGTTTGGCAAGGAAGCCGATTGTTGCAAAGCTAAGCGTAAGGAAGCCTGCCAACGGGCCAAACCCGAAGATCGCTACGAACAAAATAGCGACAATAATTTCGTTCAGCGCCCGCGAGATCGAAATAATAAAACGGCACACCAGATAGATCGGTAACGGCGAAATGTTCCGCGCCGCACCAAGGGCGATGGGGATGGAAAGCGCGATACCGACGACAGTTGATGTCACCGCCATAATCACGCTCTCGATCATGCCCTCTTTAATGTCGGTTGCCCTCGAGGTGAAATCAGGGTTCAGAAAGGCCACGACAAACCTGCGGCCCCGCTCCAGACCTAGGTAAACGCGGCTCCAGTTCACATCCATAGATCCGAGTGCGACTGTAAAATACACAACGGCGATAATCAGCAATCCCCACCGCAACGTGGAGTTCTTGATAAAGGGCTGTTTTTTCCAAGGCGTGCCTACCCGGGATTCGAGTGTCACGCTCACGCTTCACCCTCCGCGGTATCTTTCACCGTCTCGATGGTGGCTTCCCAGTCTTCTTCGCCGTAGATGCGGGTCAGAACCTCGGGGGTCAGTTCGGTCGGGCCACCGTCAAAGATAATCTCGCCCATGTTCAACGCCACAACCCGCTGCACAAACATCTGCGCGAGGTTCACATCGTGGATGTTGATAATCGCGGCCAACCCGCGTTCCCTACACATCTCTATTATAAGGCGCATAATCTCGCGCGAGGTTTTGGGGTCGAGCGAGGCTGTCGGCTCGTCCACCAGCAACAACGCCGGATCCTGGATCAATGCGCGGCAAATACCGACACGCTGGCGCTGCCCGCCCGAAAGCTCGTCGGCGCGTTTGTCAGCCATTTCCAACAGACCAACACGATCCAGAAGGCGATACGCATCGTCCACATCCGATTGCGGGAATTTGCGCAGAAAACTGCGCCAGAAACCGACGTAGCCAAGGCGGCCAGACAAGACGTTTTCCATCACAGTCAACCGCTCGACAAGCGCGTATTCCTGAAAAATCATACCCATGCGACGGCGTTCACGGCGCAAACCTGCCGAGCTGAGCGCGGTCAAGTCAACACCATCCAGTATGGCCCTGCCGCTCGTGGGCTCAACAAGTCGGTTGATACAACGGATCAGCGTGCTTTTCCCTGCACCGGATGGCCCGATAAGCGCAATAACCTGCCCCGCTGCCACCTCCAGATCGACGTCTATAAGCGCTTTGTCTCCGGTTTTGTAAACTTTAGTGAGTTTTTCTAACTTCAGCATTTATTCAGACCCTAATCCAAAAAAAGTGCCCGCACATTTTCACGCGCGGGCACAGATATTATCGACTTATTGACAAGCGTAGGAAACGTCGTTTGCTGTGTCAATTTTACGAATAACGTCCCAGAATTCTATGTAGGTCATAGGTAGGAATTGACCTTCATTAGATTTCTCGAACTCTTCCTGCAAGGATGTGCCTTCCCAATCGAATGTGAAGAACGACTTGCGGATATTCGCCGCCAATTCTGGATCCAGATTGTGTGCAATACCAAAACCGGTTGTCGGGAATGTCTGCGATTTATAGATCGAAATCACATCGCCCGCTTCAATAACACCACGGCTGATCATGCGCGCAAGTACCGAGTTGGCAATTGAAGCCGCAGGGTAATCTTTGTTCGCAACACCCAGAATGGAGTTGTCATGCTTGCCCGAGAACACAGGGTCGTAGTCGCGGTCAGGCAACATATCGAAGTCCCCTTTCAGGATCGCCGAAGGCGCCTTGAAACCGGAGTTAGAAGTTGGTGACGTGAACGCAAGTACACCGCCCTTGATGTCTTCAACTTTTTCGATGCCCGAACCAGGGTAGGTCAGGATTTCCATCTCGTAGCCAAAACCGCCGTCAAGCGACGCCATAATTGTGAACGGGTTGAAGCCCGCACAGTTTACCGCCAACGGATTGGAACCCGTGTTGAAGCCCGCGATATGGAGGCGACCCGAGCGCATAGCCTCGATCTGTGCCGCATTCGACTGAACCGGGAAGAACACGACTTTTTTGCCGGTGGTTTCTTCCATATAGTCGAGGAAATCGGACCAGACGCCTTTATAAACGGCCGGATCTTCAACCGGCGTATATGCAAAGATCAGGGTGTCAGGGTTGACCAGATCAGCCGGATCTGTTGGCGCATCGGCCAAAAGGTCGCCGTCACGATCGCAATACCGTTCGTCCAGCGTCCCACGCGGGCAATCTTCTTGCGCTTGAGCCATCCCGAAACTGGAAACCAGAGCCACGGCCGCAACGCTTATCAAATATTTTGTTTTTATCATTATATCCTCCTTGTTTGTTTTCTTGAAAAGAATTAGGGGCGATTACCGGATGAAACGCATATACTTTGTTTCGTTTTGTTCTATTTTGTTCTGTTTATGGGGTTTTTGCCAACGATCTGCGGTGAACCACTGGCTCAAAGGGCATTCGGGATTTTCCGGCACCCTTTGTGCTGGTAACACCAAGGCGCGAAGTTATACCGCACCTAATTAGTCATGTATTTCAGTTGCGCCACTTGTCTCGGCCAAGGGAATCGTCATGTTAGGGGCAACTTAAATTATACTGTCGAACAGGAAGATAAAAATGAGCATCACCCGCGAGCAAGTTCTGGAAGTCCTTTCCGCTATCGAAGACCCGTTCACCAAGAAAGACATCGTTAGCGCCAATATCGTTCGCGCCCTGAATGTCGAGGGCGGCGATATCCGTTTTGTGATGGAAGTCGAATCCGCCCAAGGTGTCGCGATGGAAACGGTTCGCACGCTCGCGGTGGAAAAACTCGAAGCGCTGGACGGCGTCGGTAAAGTTTCGGCGTTACTAACCGCCCACAGTGCGCAAGGCGCGCCGCCAAATCTTGGTGGTGGCGCCAAACGTGCTGCCCCTGCGGGTCCCAAAAGCATCCCCGGCATCAAGAAAATCGTCGCGATTGCGTCGGGTAAAGGCGGCGTTGGCAAGTCCACCGTTTCGGCCAACCTCGCGGTTGCGCTGGCAGCCGAGGGCATGAAGGTCGGGCTGCTGGATGCAGATATTTACGGCCCCTCGCAGCCCCGCATGATGGGTATTTCAGATCGCCCGAAATCACCGGACGGCAAGCTGATTATTCCGCTGACAAACCACGGCGTTACCATGATGTCGATGGGCTTGATGATGAAGGAAGACGAAGCCGTGGTCTGGCGCGGGCCTATGTTGATGGGCGCTTTGCAACAGATGCTGAACCAGGTGCAATGGGGCGAGCTGGACTTGTTGTTGATCGACCTGCCACCGGGCACCGGTGATGTGCAACTGACGTTATCCCAGAAAACCGAGATCGCAGGCGCCATTATTGTGTCCACACCGCAGGATATCGCCTTGCTCGACGCCAGAAAAGCGATTGATATGTTCAATAAAACCTCAACGCCTGTGTTGGGTGTGATCGAGAATATGTCTACCCACATCTGCTCCGAATGCGGCCACGAGGAACATATCTTCGGGCATGGCGGTGCCAAAACCGAAGCCGAAAAGAAAAACTTTGTCTTCCTTGGGGAAATTCCGCTGGATATCAGCATTCGCACAGCCTCCGATCAAGGGACGCCCATCGTGATTGCCGAGCCGGACGGCAAACCCGCAAATGCCTTCCGTGAAATTGCCCGCAAACTGATCGCGGACAAGATTGTCTGAGATAGAACTTCGCGTCATAAGAGTTAACAATGTCTTACAAAATCAAACATCTAAGCATTCAAGGGGACGGCATCACGGACGGCCCCGACGGCCCTATCTACATCCCGTTTGCCCTACCTGACGAGCTGGTCGAGGGGGATGTCGAGGGCAACCGCATCCCCAAGCCACACATCATTGAGCCCTCCGGTGATCGCGTAAAAGCGCCCTGCCCGCATTTCAAAACCTGCGGCGGGTGCTCGATGCAACATGCCTCGGACAGGTTTCTGGCGGACTGGAAAACCGACGTTGTTCGCAACGCCCTGTCCGCGCACGACCTGACATCTGAATTTCGCCCAATCATCACCACACCCGCCCAATCACGCAGGCGGGCGACTTTTGCAGCGCAGCGCACCAAGAAAGGCGTTTTGATCGGCTTTTACGGGCGTGCATCGAATACGGTCGTGGCGATCCCGTCGTGCAAACTGCTGCACCCCGACATTATGGCAACAATGCCCGCGTTAGAGGCTTTGACCAGAATTGGCGCGTCTCGCAAGGCCGGCATCAGCATTTCCGTCACACAATCCGCCTCGGGTGCCGACGTTAGTGTGCAGGATGCCAAAGAAGCCGACGGCCCGATGATGGTCGAACTGGGCAGGTTGGTTGAAAAGTTCAAACTCTCGCGCCTGAACTGGAATGGCGAGGTGGTCGCGATGCGCGCCGCTCCGGTCCAGACATTCGATGGCATCACCGTATCCCCCCCCGTCGAGGCTTTTCTGCAAGCCACCGAGGCCGGCCAAATAGCGCTAACCAAAACCGTGTTAGAGGCCGTGGGCGATGCAAAACACATCGTTGATCTATTCGCCGGATGCGGAACATTTTCGTTGCCGCTATCAAGACAAGCGCAGGTTTTGGCGGTCGATGGCGATGCCCCGTTGCTGGCCGCGCTGAACGTGGCATGGCGCAATGGCGAGGGGTTGAAAACGCTGGAAACACACAAGCGCGACCTGTTCCGCAACCCAATGCTTAAGGAAGACTTAAAGAAGGTCGAGGCCGTGGTTCTCGACCCCCCGCGTGCAGGCGCCAAAGCCCAATGCGAGGCGCTGGCCGAGGCCGACATCCCCCGTATAGCGTTCGTTTCGTGTAATCCGGTGACCTTCGCGCGGGATGCGAAAATTCTGGTTAACGCCGGATACACAATCGACTGGGTGCAAGTCGTTGATCAGTTCCGCTGGTCCGCACATGTCGAACTGGTGGCCCTGTTTACCAAAGAGTAACTAACGCTGTTTTGTGTGGCGTTCTCGTCGAACTTGACCCTATTTATCGACCGGCCCGCCAGCGTCTTTCCACGATGAAAAGCCACCAACATTGGATACATTCTGAAAACCCATGTCTTTCAGCGTTTTTCCACTAAGCGCAGCTTGGCCTCCAGCACCACAGACTAGCACGATGTCGGCGTCCTTTTTAAGGGACGGGTTGTGCAAGGGGTGGCTATCGTCGGCACGAAATTCAAGCATGCCTCGATTAACCAATTGTGCACCTGCGATGGTTCCTGACGTCGCGATATCGCCGCTGTCGCGCACGTCGACGAAGACAGTGTTACCCGCCTTGTGCTTGGCTATACCCTCTTCTACCGAAATTTTAGGAACGACGGCGTTGGCTTCTTCGAGATAATCATTTGCGGTCTTCATTGAGAAGTTCCTCCCTTTTGTTATTACCAGCGCTAACCCCGTTTCTCAGAGAGGCAATACCTAAGACGTGGAGGCAGACGACAAGCAATAAAATCGTTGTGGGCACGCTGGTCGGTTGCTCTACATCTTAGCCATTCATGGCGCTGCGTGTGGCTTTCTACCACTTCATATGAGTGATATTATTTGTCTTTCGGCGTTAAATCAATGCACCAAATTGGGCGAAGTTTGAGATGTTATCTGGCCAGCCCCTAACGATATGTTATGTATTTATAGTGGTGCCCGGGGGCGGATTTGAACCACCGACACGCGAATTTTCAATCCGCTGCTCTACCCCTGAGCTACCCGGGCACGGGTAAGGCTAACCGCCTTGGGTGGGGGCGTTTTAGGGGAGATATTGGTGACTGTCCATAGCAATTTTCGGGAAATTCCAACGAATATCAGTGCTTGGTTTGTGCCGCCGCTATCAACGCGATTTCGTCTTCTTCGCTAAGGTCCTCAAGCGGGGCCGGAATGGCGTAAGAGCCGTTTAACCATTTGCCCAGATCAACATCCGCACAGCGTTTTGAGCAGAAGGGTTTGAGCTTGGGGGCCGACGGTTTATGGCAAATAGGGCAGCTCATTTCATCGCCTCGCTCAAAGGAAAGCGTTCGCGTTTACGCTGCAATTCCAGATTTCCCAGTGGGGTCCAGCCCGCGATAATCGTATCCACTCCGTCGCGCCGGAATGCCGCCCGAAGTGCGGATTCGATTTTGACGCGCTCTTTTTTGTTAACAGGGGCAAAATCAACCACTATTTGCCCGCCCAAGCCGCGAATTAGCAACTGGCGCGAAATCTCTTTCGCCGCCGCCAGATTGGTCTTCAAGCCTGCCGCAGGGGAAAAGTCACCGCCGGTATTCACGTCAATCGCAATCAACGCCCGCGTCGGCTCTATGCTTAGCCAAGCCGTTTCACCCAGCTTAACCCGCGACCCCATCGCGGCATCAATATAGTCCAGAATACCGTGATGCTCGAACGCGCCCTCGGTGTTATCCACCTGATCCGGCTCGTCCCAATCGCGCCACGCACGGATTGTGGCGGTTGGCGCATCCAGCAGCAATTCCGGCTCTTTACCCTCGGTCCCCGCGATCACAGTGCGGCACATGTCCAGCATGTTGAGGATATCATCCGCGATGCTTTCGCCATCCGCGCCGTCGCAGGCCGAGCGCAATATCAACCCCTCGCCGCCGCCATCGACCGCGCCGTGGGCGATCTCCAGCAGGCGGTTTCGTTCGTCTTCGTCGTGGATGCTGCGGGCAATGTTTAGACCCGGATTTGCCGGGGTCACGATGGCATACCGGCTTTTGAACAGCAGCTTGCGCGCCACGGGCGAGGCTTTGCCTTCCTCCACATATGTCGTCACCTGCACCACAATCGCCGTCCCCGGAGACATGCCCTTGGCGTCTTTCAGAAACGCCCGCTGCCCGTCTGGAAGACGCAAAATTGCGCCGTGCATACCCTTTAGGGGGCGCTCGAGAATGCCACGATAAATCGCTTCGGGGCGCGGGATCGGGTCGTCTTGCGGTGGGTCGATCATCAAGTCTGTTAACTTTCCGTCAACCAACAATGCGGCCATGTCGTTATCAAAAACGGCTAGCGAGCCTTTCATGCGGGTGCTCCTTGAAATGAAACCGGATACCCTGCCCCGATTAACATATTGGTAACTTCGGTTAATGGCAGCCCCACCACATTGGTGTACGAACCGTTAATGGACGGAATGAACGCAGCCCCTATGCCTTGAATGGCATAGCCACCAGCCTTGCCCTGCCACTCGGTTGAGCGCAGATAGGCGGATAGTTCCATATCAGACAGGCGCTTGAATTTCACCACGGTTTCCACCTGTCGGGACCAGATTTTATCACCCAAACGTAATGCCATACCCGTAATCACACGGTGCCTGCGCCCTGACAAAAGCATCAGGAATTCCGCAGCCTCAGCCACATCCGCAGGTTTGCCCAGAATACGGCGGCCAACCGCCACAACTGTATCGGCCGCCAGCACCAGATCATCGGCACCAGCCTTCACAGCCTTGGCCTTTTCCACAGCAAGGCGCGCCGCATACGGGCGAGGCAATTCGTTTTTATGTGGGGTCTCGTCAATATCGGCGGGCCGGATCTCGTCCGGCACAACACCGATTTGCGCCAACAACTCGCGCCTGCGCGGGCTGCCTGATCCAAGGATCAGTCGCAAGTTATTTGAAACGATAGTTGATGCGCCCTTTGGACAAATCGTACGGGGTCATTTCGACCTGTACTTTGTCACCTGCCAGCACACGAATACGGTTTTTCCGCATTTTGCCTGCTGTATGCGCGATAATTACGTGGCCGTTCTCTAGCTCTACCCGAAACGTCGCGTTTGGTAGAAGCTCGGTCACGACACCCGGGAATTCTAGAAGTTCTTCCTTGGCCATGTGATCTCCGATCTGGTTGTTTAGTGCAAACCATTGTCTGCGGGGCATAGATGAGGGGTAATTCTTTAAAATTCAAGTGTAATCGGCATTTCAGTCGTCACTTTCATCAGGCGGGCCAAACCTGCCGATTATCCGCTGTGAAACCTGATCGCGCATCTGGCGGTAAACCCGCAGTTTGTCCTCTCGCGATTCACCTAGGCCGGTGGGGTCAAAAATCGGCCAGTATTCCACCTCCAATGCATAAACGCGCGTGTATTCCAAGGCCCGTCGCTGACTGGCGGGGGAAAGTGCTATGACCAGATCGTAACCGCCGATGTCATCCCCCCACGCCTCCATGTCGTCAAACGAGCGCACGCGGTGTTTTTCTAGTTGCACATCTATTTCAGCCGCAACCGCCACAGAAAATCCGTCAATTTCCAGATCATGCTTCACCCCTACCGACTGCACAAAAATCCGCGTGCCGTAGTATTTCTTCATGATTCCTTCGGCCATGGGCGAGCGCACGGCGTTATGGTCACAAGCGAACAACACAGATGTCGGGTTGTTCGCCATGCGCCCTTAACCCTTAAAATGCAGGACGCAAATCAGCGTGAAAATGCGGCGCGCGGTGGCTTTGTCGGTTTTCACCTTGCTAGCCAGACGCTCCCCGACGACGTTACCGCCCTCGTTGTGAATACCGCGCCGCCCCATATCTATCGCCTCGATTTGGCTGGGGGGCAGGCGTTTTACGGCATCAAAATAACTCTCGCAAATCTGGAAGTAGTCTTTGATGACTTGGCGGAACGGGGTTAACGAAAGATGAAACTCGCCGGCCTTCTCGCCGGATTTTGTGTGCAGATCAAAGACCAGACGGCGGTCCGCGATGGAGAGGTCAAGACGATATGGGCCAGCTGGAACCGCCTGCCCTTCACGGCCGACAGGCTGAAAGAAATTCTCCTCCAGCAAATCAAAAATCGCGACGCGGCGTTCCTGTTCGATCTCGGGCGTGGGCGCGGGCAAACCGGAATCGTCCAGATTGATTTCGTAAATACGATCTGTGTCAGCCATTCTCACCACCGTCATTCAACTGATCGAGGCGCAGGCGAATAGAAAGGCCGTGGGCCTCCAGGCTTTCGGATTTAGCCAAGGTTTCTGCCGCCGGTCCGATGGCTTTCAATGCCTCCGGTGTCATCCGCGAAATCGTGGTGCGTTTCATGAAATCGAGCACCGACAGACCGGACGAAAACCTTGCCGAGCGCCCCGTGGGCAGCACATGGTTCGGCCCACCGACATAATCGCCGATCGCTTCGGGGGTCCACGCGCCAATGAATATCGCACCGGCATGGCGGATTTTGTTGGACAGGGCCTCGGCATCCGCGACGCACAGCTCCAGATGTTCGGGGGCGATACGGTCTGACAACTCGACTGCAAGCTCGAGGGTATCAACCACAATCACCGCCCCGTAATCCCGCCAGCTTGGGGCCGCAACCGCGCGACGCTCCAGTGTTTCAAGGCGTTTATCGACGGCGGCTATAACCGCCTGTGCAAAATCTTCATCGTCGGTGATCAGGATCGACTGTGCGCTTTCGTCGTGTTCAGCTTGGCTTAGCAGATCAATCGCGACCCAATCAGGGTTGTTGTCTTTATCTGCAATCACCAGAATTTCGGACGGGCCTGCGATCATATCAATCCCGACGCGCCCGAAAACACGCCGTTTGGCAGCGGCCACAAAGGCATTCCCCGGGCCGGTGATTTTATCGACCTGTTGAATCGTTTCTGTCCCGTAAGCCATCGCCGCAATCGCCTGCGCCCCACCGATCCGGTAAACGGTTTCAACGCCCGAAAGCCGCGCAGCCAACAGCACCAGCGGGTTCACTTTGCCATCCGGTGTCGGTGTGCAAATCACCAGATTTTCAACCCCCGCAACATTTGCCGGAATGGCGTTCATCAACACAGACGAAGGGTATGACGCCAAACCGCCGGGCACATATAGCCCCGCCGTTTCCACCGCAGACCAACGCCAGCCGAGTTCAGCCCCGCTATCGTCAATCCAGCGTTCATCCTTAGGAATTTGGCGGGCGTGATAAACCCGTATACGGTCTGCCGCCAGCTCCAGTGCCGCGCGTTCAACGGCGGGAACTTTTGCAATCTCGGCATCCATCTCGGTGGCCGAAAACGCAAGCGTTTTCGGCGTCAGTGCCAGCCGGTCAAATTTGTGGGTGAGTTCAATCACAGCCGCATCGCCACGCGCCGCCACGTCTGCGATGATATCGGCCACAATCGCATCGACATCGGCATCAGACTCGCGTTTCATGCCAAGAAGATCGACAAACCGCGCCTCGAAATCAGGCTGGCTAGAGTTCAGAAATACAGGCATTTTATTCGTCCGGATGCGTTGGAACTTGAGAAGATCGGGCTATATAGGGGCGCGAAACGTCTCTGAGTGTCACATCCATACACTCGACATCCAGCGCAATCGTACCGTCACCGGCGAGCGTCAGGATCACCTGACCGGCACCGTCTTCGCCAGCCTCGAAGCTAATCGACAGCAGCTCGAACGCCATGTCTTTGTCTGACGGATCAAGGCCCTGCGCCGAAACTTTCAACGTGGAGTCAACAACCAGCATCGACTGGACGCGCTCGTAAGGGCGGCCCTGCTGTTCGGCTTTTTCCTTGTCTTCCCAGCGGAAACGGTTCAGCAAAATTCCAAACCGGTGCTTTTTGGCCAGCCATGAAATCTCGGTGTTTTGACCAACCGCATCCTGAATAAAGGTCGAGATAACCTCTAGATCTTCAACCGTTTCGGCTTTTAGGCGCAACGCCTGTTCAACACCGTCCGAGAATTTTGCATCAGCCATAACCTACTCCGAAATTCGTTCAATCTTCGCGCCACACGCGGAAAGCTTGCGCACAACGTGTTCATACCCGCGATCAAGATGGTAAACCCGCGTTACCACAGTTTCCCCCTCAGCCACCATACCCGCCATGATCAGACTTATCGAGGCCCGCAAATCGGTCGCCATAACCGGCGCGCCTTTAAGGGATTTTACGCCTTTGACAGTCGCAAACCCGCCGTGCACCTCGATATTTGCGCCCATGCGGATAAGTTCGGGGGCGTGCATAAAGCGGTTCTCGAAAATCTTCTCTTCCAGAACGGATGTGCCATCGGCCAACGTCAACAGCGCCATCATCTGGGCTTGCAAATCGGTCGGGAAACCAGGGTGAACTTCGGTAACGATGTCCACCGGATGAATAATGTCTCCCTTGCGCGAGACGATCAGACTGTGCGGAGTTTCCTCGATAATCGCGCCAGCCGCCTCTAGTTTGTCGCTGAATGTAGCGACCAGATCGCGACGGCCACCCAGCAATTCAACCTTGCCACCTGTGATAACCGGAGCCAGCATATACGTGCCAAGCTCGATCCGGTCGGTAACGACCGTATGCGTTGCCCCGCCAAGACGATCCAC
>CAKZNY010000155.1 GCA_937132145.1 uncultured Paracoccaceae bacterium
AATCCGTTCGATTTAATTTTGCCGAAAGTCCGTTAACGTTGTTGGCGCGTAAAAAGGATAAGTCGGGCGCCATGTATCTGTCACCGGAGTTGCTGGAAGCAGGGGAGCGTCTGCGCGAGGATTTTGAGCAAGCGCAGCTTGGGCCAAGGGTTGCCCAGAATTGGGACCGGTTTTTGACTTGCGCGGGCGGCGGTTGGAACAGCGGTGCGGAATTATCCGGCTCCTCTAACGCACGGGATCGTGTTTCGGGGGCGCTAAAAGCGCTCGGGCCGGGATTGGCGGATGTCGCGTTAAGGGTTTGTTGTTTTCTTGAGGGGATGGAAAAAGCCGAAAAACGCCTTGGCTGGTCCGCCCGCTCCGGTAAGGTTGTCCTGAAGATTGCCTTGCAAAGATTGGCGGACCATTACGGCATAACGGTACAAGAAGAACGCAAGGCCAGCTAGGGTCAAGGCCCTTAATCCACATACAGGCGCCGAGCGAAGCGAGGCCTGGCCCAACCGAAGGGCGGGAGCTCCCATCCATCTAATAGGGAGCTCCCGCCTGTCAGAGCTTTGTTTTGCAAGCAAAACCAAACCCCTCCAGTTGGGCCGGGCCTCGCTTCGCTCGGCGGTTTCACGTGCCGGAATATCAGAAATTTATTTTAACGTTTGGCAGGTTCAAAGCGCGAATAAGGTCGCGGACTTCTTGGCGTGCGGCGATGTTGGACAGGGTCATTTTGTATTCCCCGACCTCTTTAAGGTCCAAAAGCGTTAGGCCGTTCAGGAAGAGTTCGCGAAATATCACGCGCTCGGAAAAGCCGGGGATAAGGCGGAAGCCGATTCGTTTGGAAAGTTCCTCGAGGGCCGTTCCAACCTTACGTTTGTTGCGGGCGTTCAGTATCGACATCCGGTTGCGCAGAACCACCCAGTCCACAGGTTTCAAACCGGCTTGGGAGCGCAGTTGCCGCGCGCTCCAAACCATTTCGGAATAGATCGAGGGGCCAAGCACCTTGCCCGATACAGGGTCAAGCCGCGCCAGCAGGTCGAAATCCACCAGTGAGTCGTTCATGGGTGTAATCAGCGTGTCCGCCACCGCATGCGCCATCTGGGCATATCGGGTGTGTGCACCGGGACAATCAATCAGGATGAACGAACACTCGGCATCTAGTGTTGCCAAGGCCGCCGCAAAACTGGTTTCTTCTTCGGTCTGCGCGGCCTTTTGGCTGTCCTGTGCGGAAAGTTTCAGGCTGACCCGTTTGGGTATGGGTAGTTCGACGTTGTTATTGGCGCAAAACGCCTCGCGGTTATCGATATAACGGAAAAAGCTTTGCTGGCGCAGGTCCAGATCGAGCGCGCCGACTTGATAGCCGGACCGCGCAATCGCGCTCATTAGATGCATCGCGGTGGTGGACTTGCCGGAGCCACCTTTTTCATTCCCGAATACGATAATATGCGCCATGAGTTAGCTCCTAAAACGGCAAAACGCGCCCCGATGGGGGACGCGCTGTAACCTGTATCTGATCCTGCAACCGCAGGAAAGATCAGAAGCCGAGACCGTCGTATTTTGCTTTGAACTTCGAAACACGGCCGCCGGTATCAAGAAGACGTGTGTTGCCGCCGGTCCATGCAGGATGCACAGTCGGGTCGATATCGAGCACAAGGGTGTCACCCTCGGCGCCGTATGTCGAGCGGGTTTCGTAAGTCGTACCATCGGTCATTCTGACCGTGATATTGTGATACTCCGGATGGATATCTTTTTTCATGTCTCTTGCTCCATATGTGCGGACTAATCAACCTGCGGCAACCTCCATAGGTCCGGTAAGCTGTCGCCACGCGAAAACTGATTTTTGGGCTATAGCGAATGTTGCGGGTATGGGCAAGAGGAATGAACCGGGTTTCCGGATCGTTCTGTTATTTTTTCATCCGCGAGTGGCGTAATGATTTAAGGTCGACAGTAGGTTGCGCCGTGTCGCCGATGGCATCAAGGATTTCCTGATGCTTGCGTTTTGTACTTTCGAGGGTAAGCGAATATGCAAGGGCTGCACCAGCCGCGAGCGCGCAGATCGCCCATGTGCCGTACCCGAGTGCACCGTAGAAAGCGATCGGGTTCAGCGCCGTTAGATCTACCAGTTTTGCATCGGTGCCAATCGCAAAGATAGCTGCGATGAACGGGATGATAATAAGTATCAGTGACAAGATTAGAAGGTTCGTGAATTCCGAGGCCATTCCCCATATCGAATGATGGCTCGGCGGCTTAACGGCCGCGCGGGCAGACTGGGCCGCGACCGACACCCCCAGCAAAGCGAATGAGACACATGCCCCAAGCAGCCAGCCACCTATCAGGAAGACGGGAAATTGGCCGATAAGCTCGATGAGGAGGCCGATGTCGAGCATGGAACCTGTTTCTTTAGCCTGCTCGAGCTCTGCGGTGAAGTCAGAGTTAAGCAAACGTAAACCTGTGATGGTGGTTGAAAGTCCGAACAAAATCGTCACGCCCCACATCAACGGCAGGTTAAAGCGGACGATGCGAAAAACGACAGCCCCAAGGCTATTGAGGTCTGTACCGCGTGTGACCTTCAAGGCCATCATGCCGCCGCGAATGGCAAATATTGCCAGCAAGACAAGGATGGGCTGAACGGAAATAACGATAACCATGCCAAGGGCGATCGGCTCGTTCTGGAAGATTTCAAACAGGAAGCGAACGCCGTAACCAACTACCACTAGAACCGGCAGCCAAAACAGGGCCACGGTCAGCGATAGCCAAATAGAGCGTATTATGAAGGATCCAAACCACATGCGACGAGCATGCCGCATTTTTTGTGATCTGAAAAGCCATTGAATACATAAAGTTCAAAACAAAACGGGCGCCCCTTAAGGACGCCCGTCTGAATTCGTTACTACCGATCTTACTTTTCTTTAAGCGGACGGTAATTTGTTTTTTCAACGATACGCGCAGATTTACCACGGAGCGCACGGAGATAGAACAATTTCGCACGACGAACCTTGCCGCGACGGATAACAGTAATGGAGTCGATGTTTGGCGAGTGGAGCGGGAATACGCGCTCGACGCCCTCACCAAACGAGATTTTACGAACTGTGAATGCGCCAGCGATGCCTTTGCCGCCGTTGCGAGCGATACATACGCCCTCATAGTTCTGCACACGGGAGCGGGTGCCCTCGGTCACCTTATAGCCGACGCGGATAGTATCGCCAGCTTTGAAATCAGGGATGTCTTTGGCCAGTGCGGCAATTTGCTCGGCTTCGAGCTGTTCAATAATGTTCATTTCAGTCGTCCTTTTTGCTCGCCTTATCAGCGATTGTTTGCGCGTCCGAGAGCTGCTGATCTTCCACCGAGTCCGCAATATGCGCTCGCCAGAGGTCGGGACGACGTTCCTTGGTCAAGGATTCGGACTGGTCGGCACGCCATTTGGCGATGTTCGCGTGATGGCCCGAGAGGAGAACCTCGGGTATCTTGCGGCCTTCCCATTCCGTGGGCCTTGTATACTGGGGATGTTCAAGCAAACCATGCGAGAAGGATTCCTCCTCGGTCGACTCAGCATTCCCAAGCACGCGCGGTATAAGCCGAACTGTGGCATCAATCAAGGCCTGCGCTGCAATCTCTCCGCCTGTCAGGATGAAATCGCCTAAACTGACCTCCTCAACCTGCCGCGCATCCAGAACGCGCTGGTCTACGCCCTCGAAACGGCCACAAAGCAGGGTGATACCTTTTGCCTTGCTGAATCGCCGCGCCATCGCCTGATCGAACGGTTTCCCCCGTGGCGAGAGGTAAATCACCGGCCAATCCTCGCGGGATTCGCCCTTGTCGGCGAAATCAATCGCACGCCCCACCACATCAGCCATCAGCACCATGCCCGCGCCGCCCCCCGCAGGGGTGTCATCGACATTGCGGTGCTTGCCGCGCGCAAAGGTGCGGATGTCGATGGGGTCCAGCGCCCACAGGCCTTTTTGCAAGGCGCGCCCCGTCAACGAGTGCCCAAGGATGCCCGGAAACATATCTGGATAAAGCGTCAACACTTTGGCCTTCCACGCCCCAGCGAGGTCTGGCGTGTCCTTAATCAAGGCGGTCGGCTTGCGGGTTGCGTTGATGGCGATCCGGCCGTGGGATTTGGTGTGTTTAGTCATGCCGCTTCCTGTCATAAAACGCGGGAACTGTCGATGGTGCGGGGCCGTTAATCGGAATCCAGCCGCCGCTTTAACCGGTTTCGGCGTTTTCGCAGGAACCGACGTTTTTGCAGGATCAGGTCTTCGCCCTCCGAGGTGCCCAAGTTGAACTCCATCATTTTGCGCTGCTCGAACGCATCGATTCCACGGTTTATTTGTAACGGGGATTGTAATGTGGCGATGACTTCGGAGGGGAGGTTTAACAGCTCCAGCAGTTCGCTCGCAGGGCCGAAGTGTTTGGGCGAGGTGTCTTCCAGCCTCGACACAACGGGTTTAAGCGGGGCGATGGCCTTGGCGATGTTCGAAATGGCCACATCCAGATCACCTGCCCGCGCGTATTTAGTGGTGAATTCGTCCATCGACATAGTGAATTTTGTCTGTTGCAGCAGGTGGGTGTAGGCGCTGCGCATCCATGCGTCCTTCGCGCGGGTGGTGTAAAAGAATGTGATGTTCAAATCGGGGCCGAAATGTTGGGTGGCAACAGTAAGCATATCCTCGGCCAGTCCGGCGGCGGCGTCGAATGCCATAATGTTTTCGCGACCGGGCATGCGGCCAACCAAGGCCTCGCATGAAATTAACAAGGTTTGATTTGGTTCCAACGCGGTGGTCTTCAGTAGTGCTGCGAATTGTTTTTTAAACGCGGCGCGGGCTAGACGGCGTGGCATCAAGGTGCTTGGCAACATCGCGTTGCTGCAATCGCGTGCGCAGGCGGCTAAGGCCTCCATCTGAGGTTTCAGGATTACACGGACGTGGGGCGCGAGGGCTTCGGCGTTTATCTCTAAAAACCGTTGCAAACTTGTTGTGCCGGTCTTGTGAAAACCGGCGTGGATGATGACCCGTGTCACGATTCCGGTTGGGGGAACAGTCCCTCGGGCGGATCTATGACGATGCGGCCAGCGGTCAGATCGACGGTCGGAACGGCTTCTTTGGTGAACGACAGAAGGATGGGTTCTTTCAATCCTGGTCCTGTGATCTCGAGGATATCACCCGCCCCGTGGTTCAAAACGGTTTTGATTTTGCCGAGCGTCGCGCCGCCGGTATCAACAGCCGTTAGTCCGATCAAATCGGAGTGGTAGTATTCGTCGTCCGGCAGGTTCGGCAAGTTTTCGCGGGCCGTATACAGGCGTGTGCTGCGCAGCGCATCGGCGTCTTCTTTGTTGTCCACGCCGGAAATCACCGCAGCAAAACCGCCTTTGATCGCGCGGGTGATGCCGAGGTCGTAAACCGTGCCGTCTTCGGTGGAAAGGGGGCTGTAATTGCTAATGGCCGCAGGCTCGGCGCAGAAGGATTTGATGCGAACCTCGCCTTTTACGCCAAATGCGCCGGAAATTGCGCCTACACAGATCATTTCGGGGTTATCAGTCATCTACCGCTCCAATACGCAGGCCAACAAGGCATCGCGTTTTTCCCATTCAACTTTTTCCAGCTCCGGTGTCAGGCTTGTCTCGACCGGCCAGCCAACACACAGATACGCCACTAGCGCCCAATCCTTCGGCACGTCAAGGTCTGTCGCCAGTTGCTTAGGGTCGATGATCGAGACCCACCCAACCCCAAGCCCATGTGCCCGCGCCGCCAGCCAGAAATTCATGATCGCCGATACAACCGAATACCGCCGTGTCTCGGGCATAGTTCCGGCACCGAGGCCCGCACCCTTGTCGGTCCCATCGTCGCAAAACACCGCCAATTGAACAGGCGCATCGCGCATGCCCGACAGCTTTAACCCCGCATAAATTTTTGCCCTGTCACCTGAATACCCCTTTAGGGCATCCGCATTCGCGGCTTCGAAATTCAGCAGGGCTTTGGTTCGCGCAGCGGCCGATTTCACCGAAACAATACGCCAAGGTTCCGACAGACCAACCGAGGGGGCAAGGCGGATGGCCTCCATCACTTCGGCTAGCAGGTCGTCGGACACGGGTTTGTCAGCATGGAAATGCCGGACATCCCGACGCCAGCGCATCAGGTCGTTCAGTTGGTCGCGGAATTCAGGCGGGAATTGGTTCATGGGCTATTGTTAGGTGGCTTCGCGCCGGATGTGAACAAAAAACGGCCCCCGAAATGCATCCGGAGGCCGCTAATTCTTAAACCGACAGGCCGACTTACTCGGTTGCGGCTTCTTCTGTTACTTCTTCAGCAGGTGCAGCAGCGGCTTCGGCTGCGTCGGCAACTTTTTGCGCTTTTTCTTCAGTGCGCGCAACAGTAGCCTTATGTGGCTTACCTTTGATCGGGTTGTTGCGGTTTTTCTTTTCCAGAACGCCAGCGGCCTCAAGGAAACGGGAAACGCGGTCAGTAACCTGTGCGCCTTCGCCCAACCAGTATTTCACCCGCTCAAGGTCGATTTTCACACGCTCTTCGCTGTCTTTTGGCAACAGCGGGTTATATGTGCCGATTTTCTCGATGTAGCGGCCGTCGCGCGGCATACGGCTGTCGGCTACAACAACACGGTAGAAAGGACGTTTTTTGGACCCACCACGGGCCAGACGAATTTTAACTGCCATTTTGATTTCTCCTTAAGATGGCTATGCGAGGGCTATTGCCCGTCATTCTTGATGATATCGTGATGCCTGATGACCTCGGAAATGATGAAGTTCAGGAATTTCTTGGCAAATGCCGGATCGAGGTCAGCCTCAACCGCAAGTTTTTCGAGCCGCTTGATCTGGATTGCTTCGCGGGCCGGATCGGAGGCGGGCAGCGCATGTGCCGCTTTCAGCGAACCCACGGCTTGGGTGTGCTTGAACCGCTCGCCCAGCGTGTAAATCAGGATCGAGTCCAGACGGTCAATGCTCTCGCGGTGACCTTTCAGGATTTCAGCGGCGCGGGTTTGGTCGTCGGTCATTCCATCATCCCCAGCTCTTGTGGTGTTGCGCCGGAAAGCAGCGGGCGGGTGAAGCTGCGCTCGAAGCTGACGATGCAACGGGTCTTTTCGGCGAAGGCGTAGACGGCCTGACACTCAGGGTCAGCGGCCATCGTTTCGCGGTAGGCTTCATAAGCGGCGAGCGAGTCGAACGAGAAGTTGGCATAGGCAACATTATTCGGGCCTTCATGCGGCAACAAATAACCATGGTGCTGCCCGCCGAGTTTCTCGACCAGATAAATCCACGCCTTGCTGTAGGCTTCGAATTCCGACAGCTTATAAGGGTCGATTATATATTTGAGGGTGCAGGTGATCATTTTTTATTCAACCCGCTTAGGTCAGTCGGTAAACCTTTAGGTGCGCCACCAAACCCCGGCTGCAACGCGTTCGCGCCCATGCCCGGCATTGCGCCGCCCATGCCAGCCTGTTGGTTGCCACCTTTACCCATAAGCGCGCCCAAGCCCTGACGCATCAGGCCTTTTTTGCCCATTTTGCCCATCTTCTTCATCATGTCGCCCATCTGGCGCTGCATTTTCAGAAGTTTGTTAAGATCGGAGACCTGCATCCCTGCGCCCTTGGCAACCCGTTTCTTGCGGCTGGCCTGCATAAGGCCGGGGTTGGCGCGCTCGCGTTTGGTCATGGACTGGATCAGGGCGATCTGGCGCATTAGCACCTTGTCGTCGATCCCTGCTGCGTCCATCTGTTTTTGGGCTTTTGCCATGCCGGGCATCATCCCCATGATACCGGACATGCCACCCATCTGCTGCATCTGCTCCAGCTGCGTGCGAAGGTCGTTCATGTTGAACAGGCCCTTCATCATGCGCTTCATCATGCGCTCGGCTTGTGCGACCTCGATGGTTTCCTGGGCTTTTTCAACCAGTGATACGATGTCGCCCATGCCAAGGATGCGGCCGGCAATGCGTTCGGGGTGGAATTCCTCAAGCGCGTCCATCTTCTCGCCAACGCCGATGAATTTGATCGGTTTGCCGGTGACCGCGCGCATAGAGAGGGCCGCACCACCACGCCCGTCGCCATCCATCCGCGTCAGCACAACACCGGTGATGCCGATTTGGGCATCGAACTGCTCGGCCACGTTGACGGCGTCTTGGCCGGTCAGCCCGTCAACCACCAACAAAGTTTCGCGCGGCGAGGTGATATCACGCACCGCCTCGATTTCGGCCATCAGTTCTTCGTTAATATGGAGGCGCCCAGCCGTGTCGAGGATGTAAACATCATATCCGCCCAGCAACGCCTGTTGCTTGGCACGCTTGGCGATCTGCGCGGGTTTTTGACCTTCAACGATTGGCAGGGTGTCCACGCCGATCTGTTTGCCCAACACTTCAAGCTGGTACATCGCAGCCGGACGGTAGATGTCGAGGCTGGCCATCAGCACGCGCTTATTCTCTTTTTCCGTCAGGCGTTTCGCCAGCTTCGCGGTCGTCGTCGTCTTACCGGAGCCTTGCAGGCCAACCATCAGGATCGGCGCAGGCGGGTTGTCGATTTTCAGGGCACCGGCGGATGCATCATCGCCAGAAAGCATCGCCACCATTTCGTCGTTAACAATTTTAACAACCTGCTGGCCCGGCGTGATGGATTTGGTTACCGCTTGGCCGGTCGCCTTTTCCTGCACAGCCTTAACAAAATCACGTGCAACAGGCAGGGAAACGTCAGCCTCAAGCAAAGCCACACGGACTTCGCGAAGCGCTGTGGTAACGTCTGCATCCGACAGCGCACCTTGCTTGGTTAGCTTGTCAAAGACACCGCCGAGGCGGTCGGATAGATTCTCAAACATCTCGCAGCCCTCCATGGGCATATAACAAACGACAAACGCACCAGTGGGCGTAACACGCTGACTGGTGGCGATCCTGACACAAGCTCAGGACCGGAAGTTTTAAACCTTCCGGGAGTTGGTGCGGTGAATAAGGGATATGCAGGCGAAGGTCAAGTGAGTCGAACTTGGCATTCCTGCACAATATGTTTATGTGCAGCCCATGACAAAAACAACCGTAGCCGCCCTATACCATTTCACCCGTTTCGCGGACCCTGCCGCCCTGCGTGGCCCTTTGCACGACCTTTGTAACGCACAAGGGGTTAAAGGATCGTTGCTGATTGCGGCCGAGGGGATTAATGGCACGATTGCCGGAACACGGGGCGGGATCAACACTGTGCTGGCCTATCTGCGGGCGTTGCCGGGGTGCGCGGACCTTGAACATAAAGAAAGCCTTGCCTCCGAAATGCCGTTCCTGCGCATGAAGGTGAAACTGAAAAAAGAGATCGTGACTATGGGCCAGCCACACGTTGATCCAACGTTGAACGTTGGCAATTACGTGATGCCAGAGGATTGGAACGCGCTGATCTCGCAAGACGATGTGGTGCTGATTGATACGCGCAACGATTACGAGTTTTCTATCGGGAGCTTTGAAGGCGATTGACCCTGAAACCGCCAGCTTCCGCGATTTTCCCGCTTGGTGGGAGGCTAACAAAGACCGCTTCCACAACAAACGTGTCGCGATGTTTTGCACGGGTGGGATACGGTGCGAGAAATCCACCAACTATCTGCTGGGCGAGGGCGTGCAGAATGTGTTTCACCTTAAAGGCGGCATCCTGAAATATCTGGAAGAAATCCCGCAGGAGCAATCGATGTGGGAAGGCGAGTGCTTCGTTTTCGATAGCCGCGTTTCTGTTGGTCACGGTCTTGCGGAGGGATCCTATCATTTGTGTTACGCTTGTCGCCGCCCAATCTCGGATGCGGATATGCAGCGGCCAGAGTTCGAGAAGGGTGTTAGTTGCCACCAATGCCTCGACGAGCACTCGGATGAACGCCGAGGGCGGTTTCGCGAGCGGCAAAAACAGGTGATGCTGGCCGAAAAACGTGGTGGCAAACATATTGGCGAACGTAAAGATGTGCGCGCCTAGAAGTATTTCGGGTTAACAATTCCGTACCTTCCGGTTATCAATCAAAAAACCGTTCCACCGGAGAAACGCATGGCGCATGGCCCCGTCCACACATTCAGAACCCTCGTCAACAGTGGCGGGTTGAACGATGACGCGGCCCAGCGGTTCGCGGTTGAAAAGCTGCAACTGCTGCACACTCGGCTGGATGGATATAATGCGGCCAAACCTACGCTTGCCGGATTTGGGCTGTTTGGTTGGGGGCGCGAGAAGATCACGCAGGCCAAAATCAAAGGCCTCTATCTTTACGGTGGAGTCGGCCGTGGAAAATCCATGCTGATGGATATGTTTTTCTACACGGTTAACGTCGAGAAAAAACGCCGTGTGCATTTTCACGAATTCATGCAGGAAGTGCATGACGGGATTTTCGAGGCACGTAAAAACCGCAACAAAGACCCGATAGAACCGGTTGCCAAGGCCATCGCGGCCAAAGCGCACCTGTTGTGTTTCGATGAAATGCAGATCGCGGATATTACCGATGCCATGATCGTTGGGCGGCTGTTCGAAAAGCTGTTCGCACGCGGAGTGGTGATCGTTGCGACCTCTAACCGACACCCTGACGAGCTTTATAAAGACGGGTTGAACCGCCATTTGTTTGTGCCGTTTATCGAGAAAATCAAAGAGCATCTGGAAGTCTATCATCTGGCGAGCGAGATGGACCATCGCCTTGGTGGGCAGAAAAACCCCGAATTGTATTTCACGCCACTGGACGACGTTTCACGGCGCGAAATGGATGCCGCCTGGGATGTTCTGACGAACGGAAAGGGGGCTCCGAAGACATTAATTGTAAAAGGGCGGGGCGTGGTTATTCCGTCGTTTTACAAAGGCGCGGGGCGGTTTACCTTTGCGCAACTTTGCGAAACGCCTTTGGGGGCGGTGGATTATCTGGCGCTTGCAGCGGTGGTTGATGTGCTGTTGCTGGATGATATTCCCAAAATGTCCAAGGAAAAGGGCAATGAGGCAAAACGGTTCATCCTGTTGATCGATACGTTGTACGAGGCAAAAGTGCGCCTGATTTGTTCGGCTGCCGATGTGCCGGATCGGCTGTATCAACAGGGGCGCGGGGCGTGGCAGTTCAAACGCACGACCTCGCGATTGGAGGAGATGCAAAGGGCCGAGTGGGGGATGGTGGGTGAATCACCCACCCTACGGGCGTAATCGGTTTAGCAGATTGAGGGTTGCGTAGCCGTCTGCCGGAAGGCCTTCGGAAACTTGAAACGCTTGTATCGCCTAGATGGCTTTGGGGCCGATCACACCGACATCAAAGCCGCGCTTTTGCGACATCGCCTGTATTTCGCGTTGGTTTGCGCGGGTCATTGGCGTATCGTCGCGCGGCCAGCTTGCCGTGAATGTTGTGCCGGAAATTTTGACGGCAAGGGCTTTGGCGCGAAACTACTTCTTGCGTTTCGCGCGTTTGGCATCCTTGCTGCGGCGGACCTTCGCGCGTTTGTGTTTGCGGTTCGGACCACCACGGGATCGCCCACCGGACACAGGTTTCATGGCTTTACCATCCAGCGTCAGCAGCTCGAATAACAGGCCGCCGGTGACGGGAACGGCCTCGGTCAGGCGCACAGTTGCCTTCATCCCCAGTCCGATTACCATGCGGGATTTCTCGCCCGTCAGGGTCCGCGCGTCGGCATCGTGGTGGAAATACTCGTTCCCCAGATGCGAGATGGGGATGATGCCGTCGGCACCCGTCTCGTTTAGTTTGACGAACATGCCGAAGCGGGCGATGCCGGATACTTTGCCCTCGAATTCATTGCCGACGCGTTCGGCCAGAAAGGCGGCCAGATACCGGTCGGTGGTGTCGCGCTCGGCCAGCATCGAACGCCGTTCGGTTTTGCTGATGTGTTCGGCGGTTTCGTCCAAGCCGGCCTCTTCTTCAGGCGTTTGGCCATCGTCGCCCCAGCCGTGCGCCTTGATTAACGCGCGGTGCACGATCAGGTCGGAATATCGCCGGATGGGCGAGGTGAAGTGGGCGTAGCGTTGCAAGGCCAGCCCGAAGTGCCCGTAGTTTGACGGCGAATAAAACGCCTGTGTCATGGAGCGCAGGACGGACATGGAGATGACCTCGGAATGTTCGGTTCCCGCGGCGGCATCGAGCAGTTTGTTCAACTGCGCGGTTTTCAGAACTTGCCCCTTGGCCAGCGTCAGGCCAACGGATTCAACCGTCTCGCGCAGGGCTTCCAGCTTTTCGGGGTTGGGTTCTTCGTGGACACGGTAAAGCAGATGGATCCGCTTGGCTTCCAGCGTTTCGGCGGCGCAGACATTGGCGAGGACCATGAATTCCTCGACCAGTTTATGCGCATCGAAACGATCCCGAAACGTCACCGAGAGCACCTCGCCATCATCGGCAAGGATTATCTTTCGCTCAGGTAAATCGAGGTGCAAGGGCTGCCGTTTGCGCGTTTCCTTGCGTACGGAAAAATATGCGTCCCAAAGGGGTTTGATGCCGTGTTCCATCAGGGGTGCCGCTTCGCTGTCAGGGTTTCCGTCCGCTGCCGCCTGTGCTTGTTCGTAGGATAGTGAGGCGGGGGATTGCATTAGGCCGCGGGTGAATCGGTGGTCGATTTTGCGCCCCGCAGCATTCAGGCGGATTTCGAGCGCAATACAGGGCCGATCCACACCTTCGTGCAGCGAACACAGATCACCGGACAGGCTGTCGGGCAGCATTGGCACCACGCGGTCGGGGAAATACGACGAGTTCCCGCGATTGCGGGCCTCGCGATCCAGCGCTGAATTCGGGCGCACATAATAGGCCACATCGGCGATGGCGACCCAAACGATGTGGCCGCCCTCGTTTTTAGGGTCAGGATCGGGCAGGGCGCAGATGGCGTCGTCGTGGTCGCGGGCATCCGAGGGGTCGATGGTGAAAAGCGGCAGGTGGCGCAGATCTTCGCGTTTGCCCAGTTTGACGGGCTTGGCTTTGAGCGCCTCTTCCTCGGCTTTATCGGGGAAGGTGACGGGGATGCCGTGTTCGTGGATGGCGATCAGGCTGACGGATTTCGGGGCCGATGCATCGCCAAGGCGCGCGGTGATTTTGGCCTTTGGCAGGCCCATGCGGGCTTTGCCGATTTGCGTGGCCTCGACCAGCTCCCCCTCGCGGGCTCCGTTGCGGTCACCCGGCGCGATCTGCCATTCTTTGCTGGATTTCTTGTCTACCGGAATGACGCGGCCACCGTAATCAGCCTGTTTGAATATCCCGAGGATTGTCGCTGCCGTGGCACCTATTTTACGGATCAAACGGCCCTCGTAGGGGACGTGTTCCTCGTCGGTTTTGCTGATGCGGCACAGTAGTTTGTCGCCGATGCCCAAGGCAGGATCGCCGGATTTGGTGACGATCAGAACGGAGGGCGCGTGGCTCTCGCCCTTCCAGTTGGCGGGTTCGGCAAACAGGTCGCCGTCGTCGTCAATCGCGGTGACTTGCAACAGCTCGACGTTCTGGAGCGTGTCATTATCGCGGTAGGTATTGCGGGTTTTGCTAAGGTGCCCCTCGGCGCGCAGTTCCTTAAGGATCTGCTTCAGCTCGATGCGGGCATTCCCCGTGATTCCGAACGCCTTGGCTATATCGCGCTTGGACGTTGTGGTCGGGTTATCCTTGATCCATTCGAGGATCGCGTCTTTTGATGGAAAATTTTTCATGACGCCCTCTAACACGGGTTTCGCGGGGCGTCATGTTTTATTATTCGAGGTTATTCCTTGCTCGCGGCCTTCTTCTTAGCCGGTGCTTTCTTTTTAGCGGCCGGTTTTTTCTTCGCGGCGGCCTTCTTTTTCACCGCAGGCTTTTTCTTTGCCGCCGGTTTCTTGCGTTTGCCCTTGGTTGCGGCCTTCGCGTTTACCAACTCAATAGCGTCTTCCAGCGTTATATCATCCGGCTCGGTGCCATTGGGCAGGGTTGCGTTAATCTTTTCCCATTTCACGTAAGGGCCATAGCGACCGTCCATGACGTTCAACGCGCCACCATCTGGATGCTCGCCCAGCTCGCGCAGGGGTTTTGCGGCAGCGCCACGGCCACCACGGGCGGCTTTTTGGGCGATCATTTCGACCGCGCGGTTCATGCCGATGGTCAGGACTTCTTCGGCGTCCTTGATGCTGGCGAAAATCTTGGTTTGTTTGGTTTCGCCTTCGCCCGGGGGCTTGGTGTGGACGACGTAGGGGCCGAAACGCCCAATGCTGGCCTCGACGCGACCACCTTCGGGGTGTTCGCCGATCAGGCGGGGCAGGGACAGCAAGTCCAGTGCTTTGGCTAGGTCAACCGTGTCCAACTCCATGCCTTTGGGGATGGAGGAACGTTTGGGTTTGGGGTTTTCCTCGGTGGTTTCGCCGAGCTGCACGTAGGGGCCAAAGCGGCCGGTACGAAGCGAAATCACATCGCCGTCGTCGTTATGACCCAACAGTTTGCCGTCTGGACCAGCCATGTCACCGCCTTCAACCTCGCCGGAAATGGGGCGGGTGTAGCGGCACTCGGGGTAGTTGGAGCAGCCGATGAACGCGCCACCAGCGCGGGATGTTCGCATGGACAGCTTACCGTTGCCGCAGTTTTTGCAGATGCGCGGGTCGGAGCCGTCCTCGGTTGGCGGGAACAAATGCGGGGCAAGGACTTCGTTAATTTTTTCCAGAACTTCGGTGATGCGAAGGTCGGCGGTTTCACCAATAGCTGCGGAAAAATCTTTCCAGAAACGGCCGAGCAGAACCTTCCAGTCCTCTTCGCCCGCGCTGACTTTATCAAGATCGTTTTCCAATGCGGCCGTGAAATCATACCCGACATACTGGCGGAAATAGCTTTCAAGGAAGATCGTAACAAGGCGGCCCTTGTCCTCGGGGATCAAGCGGTTTTTCTCTTTGCGAACGTATTCGCGATCCTGAATCGTTGTAACAATCGAGGCATAGGTGGACGGGCGACCGATACCAAGTTCTTCCATTTTCTGGACGATGCTTGCCTCGGAATAACGCGGCGGGGGCTGGGTGAAGTGCTGCTCGGGCGTGACGGAGCGTTTGTCGGCAGGATCACCCTGCATGATTTGCGGCAAGGTTTTGTCGTCGTCAATAACGGCATCCTCGCGGCCTTCGGTATAGACTTTCATAAAGCCCTCGAACTGGATGACTTGGCCCGTGGCCCGCAGGCCGATTTGTTCGTCAGCCGATAAAATATCCACCGTGGTGCGTTCAAGGCGGGCCGATGCCATCTGGCAGGCGATGGAGCGTTTCCAGATCAGGTCGTAAAGTTTGCGCTGGTCAGGTTCCAGTTTTGCCCGTGTGGAAGGGTCCGCCGCCATGTCCGTCGGGCGGATACATTCATGGGCTTCCTGTGCGTTCTTGGCCTTGTTCTTATAGATGCGCGGGCTGGTAGGGACGTACTCGGCGCCGTAACGGGCCTTGATGACTTCGCGCGCTTGGGTCACGGCCTCGGGGGCCATGTCGATCCCGTCGGTTCGCATATATGTAATGTATCCGGCTTCATAAAGGCGTTGCGCGGTGGACATGGTCTGGCGGGCCCCAAAGCCGAATTTGCGGCTGGCCTCTTGTTGCAAAGACGATGTCATGAACGGGGGCGACGGATTGCGGTTCGAGGGTTTGGCCTCGACAGAAGCGATTTTCAGGTCGCGGGATTCGATGGCGGCTACGGCCAGTTCTGCCGCAGCGGAAGCTTCAATGCTGAACTTTTCGAGTTTCTTGCCGCCAAGGATCGTCAAGCGCGCTTCGAAACTTTTGCCCCGTGGCGTGGTCAGGTCAGCGGTAACCGTCCAGTATTCGCGGTTCTTGAAGGCCTCGATCTGCATCTCGCGTTCAACGATCAGGCGCAGGACAACGGATTGCACGCGGCCCGCGGATTTCGCGCCGGGCAGTTTGCGCCAAAGCACTGGCGACAGGTTAAAGCCCACCAGATAATCCAGCGCGCGGCGGGCTAGGTATGCGTCCACCAATGGTTGGTCCACTTGGCGCGGGTTGGCCATCGCCTCAAGAATTGCGGATTTGGTTACGGCGTTGAACACCACCCGCTCGACCTTGGTGGATTTCTTGATGGCTTTGCGTTTGCGCAGGACCTCTTCAAGGTGCCAACTGATCGCCTCGCCTTCACGGTCCGGGTCGGTTGCGAGGATCAGTTTGTTGTCGGGATCGGCCTTCAGCGCGTCCACAATGGCCCGAATATGCTTCTGGGATTGTGCCGGAACGTCCCATTTCATCTCGAAATTGTTCTCAGTATCAACAGAACCGTTTTTCGCAGGCAGGTCGCGAACATGGCCGTAAGATGCCAGAACAGTATACTCATCCCCCAGATATTTATTGATAGTTTTCGCTTTTGCGGGGGATTCGACTACTACAACGGCCATTAAAATTCTCCAAAATCACGGGGAGTCGTGTGGGGCGGAAACATGGTGTGCATTGCCCTGTCTTGTCAACCCGTGGTCTCGAGTCGACATATTACCCTATATGGAACGCTATGTAGGGTGTGTGGTCTCCACGCACCTTTACGCTTCGGTTTGGGGTAACTGCATGTGCCGCGCCCGCGCCCCGCGCTCAATCGCGGCTCCGTGCAGGCGATCAATATTCAGCTCGTAGCGAATCTCGGCCATGAACTCCAATTCAGCCTGACGAAGACGCCCATCCGCTGCGGCAACATCGCAAGCCATCGCATAAGCTGTCTCGTAAAGCACTTCCGGTAAACTGTCGCGGATAATGCCAAACAGCGCGTCCAGCCCGTCTTCGACCTCAAACAGATCGAATACAACCTGGCTGACGGTCTTTATCCGGCTGAGGTCGTAATCCGCGAAAATCGGCATGTGATCGACGATCCGTGTGATCGACAACAGCTCGGAGGTGGTGATGTTTTCATCCGACGCAGATTCGGCCACCATCACGGCGACAAGAGCGTCTTGGGGGGTAAACGATGCAGGAACTTGTTCAGACATTTCATAACCTCGATTATATTCGTTTCCCTAAGAATATTGACGCATGGCCCGTTGCACAATAGGAAGCGGGAGATTATTTTGCGCTCCGATGGTCGGGGCGCGCATTATGGAGACTATCATGTCGGAACTTCGCGACGCCGCAATGAATTCAAAAGCCTGGCCTTTCGAGGAGGCTAGAAAGCTGGTGAAGCGGTATGCGAAGCAGAAACCCGACAAAGGGTATGTGCTGTTCGAAACCGGCTACGGCCCGTCAGGCCTGCCCCACATCGGAACCTTTGGCGAGGTGGCGCGAACCACAATGGTGCGTCGTGCGTTCGAGGCTTTAAGCGATATTCCGACCAAACTGATATGTTTTTCGGACGATCTGGACGGGATGCGTAAGGTGCCGAACAACGTGCCTAATCCTGAAAAGTTGCAGGAACATATGCAACGGCCGCTGTCGGTGGTTCCCGATCCGTTTGGGAAATATGACAGCTTTGGCGATCATAATAACGCGATGCTGCTCCGGTTTCTGGACACATTCGGGTTTGAATACGAGTTCTACTCGGCCAGCAAGTTTTACAAATCCGGCCAGTTTGACCAGATTTTGCTGCGTGCGGTTGAGAAATACGACGAAATCATGGAAGTCATGCTGAAATCCCTGCGCGAAGAACGGCGTGCGACATATTCCTGCTTCCTGCCGATCTCGCAGAAAACCGGACGGGTTATGTATGTGCCGATGAAATCGGTGAATGCCGCTGAGGGAACCATCACCTTTGACGACGAAGATGGCGAGGAAATCACCATGAGCGTCACGGGTGGGCAGGTCAAACTGCAATGGAAGCCGGATTTTGGCGCGCGTTGGGCGGCCCTTGATGTGGATTTCGAGATGTACGGCAAGGACCATTCCACCAACACCCACATCTACGATAAAATCTGCCGGATTTTGGGCGGTCGTGCCCCCGAACATTTCGTATACGAGATGTTTCTGGACGAAACTGGCGGGAAGATTTCCAAATCCTCGGGCAACGGGATTTCGATTGATGAATGGTTGACCTATGCCAGCGCTGAAAGCCTGTCGTATTTCATGTATCTGAAACCCAAAACCGCCAAACGGTTGCATTTTGATGTGATACCCAAGGCGGTTGATGAATATCACCAGCACCTGCGTGCGTTTGAGGGGCAGGACATGAAGGCGCGGCTGAACAATCCGGTTTGGCATATTCATCGCGGGCAACCACCGGTTAGCGATATGGTCGTGCCGTTTTCGATGTTGCTGAATCTGGCTTCGGCATCGAGTGCTGAAAACAAGGATCAGATGTGGGGGTTCATCCAAAAATATGCGCCCGATGCAACGCCTGAAACCCATCCGGGGTTGGATGCGGCTGCGGGGTATGCGGTGCGCTATTTCCTTGATTTCGTGAAACCAACGAAGGTGTACCGCGCGGCTGATGATCAGGAACGTGCCGCGTTGAGTGATCTGGCCGATCGCTTGAAAGCGTGGGACGACGCGGTTGACGGCGAGGCACTACAAAGCCTCGTTTTTGCGGTGGGCAAGGAACACGGATTTGACCCGCTACGGGCATGGTTCAGCGCGATTTACGAGGTTCTGCTGGGGGCAAAGCAAGGCCCGCGCTTTGGTGGGTTCATCGCGCTATTTGGTGTGCCTGAAACAGTGACGCTGATCGAAAAAGCACTGGCCGGCGAATTTGTAACAGAATAATGGTTTGTGGCCCCGATCAGGGGCCACTCCTTATACTTTGACTGTCGAACGCAGACGGTCGGGCAGTTTTATAAGGCCGAAATTGTAAAGGGCCATGCCAGCCATCATTGCGATGATGAAAACGGCGATTTCCCATTTACCAAAACTTAACGCGACAATCGCGGGCCCCGGGCAGATACCGACCAATCCCCAGCCGATCCCGAAGATGGCAGACCCTGTGACCAGCTTGCGGTCGACGGGTTGGGTTGGCATTGGCGGGATTGCCCCGCCGAAATATGCAGATTTACGTGGGCGGGCGATAATCCATGCGACGGAGGCCGCAGCAATAGCGCCGCCCATCACGAAGGCGAGCGTCGGGTCCCAGTCGCCCGTTACGTCCAGAAACGCGATGACGCGGGCGGGGTTAACCATATCGGATACGATCAGACCAAAGCTGAACAGCAGGCCGGATGCTAGGGCTGTGAGTTTACGCATGATGCTTCCTTAGGTCAAAAAGTTGAGGGCAGCGACGGTTAACACACCCGTCGTCAGGAAGGTTAACGTCGCGATGATCGAGCGTTTGGACAAGCGAGCATTGCCGCAAACTCCGTGGCCAGACGTACATCCAGACCCCATACGAGAACCGATTCCGACGGCCAGTCCCCCGGCGATTAACAAGGGTAGGCTGTTGGTCACAGTGATTTCCGGCACGCTGTTGGCCGCGTAATAGACGAATGGAACCGCGAGTAGGCCACCGATAAAAAGGGTGCGCTCGGCCCAATCGGAGGGTTTTGAGCGCGCAATCAAGCGACCAAGGATGTCACTGACACCTGCGATTCGCCCATTACCTAGCAACAGTATGCCCGTGGCCGTGCCAATCATCAGGCCGCCTATCAGGGCATTTATCCAGTCAGGGTTCATTCTCTTGCTCCGATATTATTAACACGTAAACGTGTGATTGGATTTATAATACAAATTAATATGTGTATTAAGTAAAAATCCGCAATAGCACGTAAAATAAAAAATCGGAACAATTATCGTTTGGTTAACTTCGCCTTAACAATTTGTTGCTAATTATTGGCATCCGCCGCCATTGCCGCGGCCTTTTCTCGAGAAATTTCAAAACGGTACTTCGCAACGCGCGGAGTCCGCAGGCTTGTCGGTGTCGTGCCGATCAAAGGGGTATTATATTATGAATATGGTTGTAACGGACGGAATTGACTTGATGCCACCTGCGTTTGTGGATGGTTTGGACGATTGGTCCAGCACGGATGGCACGCCCGGCTCGCCAACTTATGCGGGGGCGGCCAACGCAGCGATCGTGGCCAGCGATCCCGATTTCGGGGCTTGTCTGGAGCTGCAAACAACAAGCGACCCAACATCGCTGCGCTATATGGGCGAGGTTCCGGTGATCGCGGGGGCTTATATCGAGGTTAAAGTCCGGATCAAAGTGATGAGCGGCGCGTTTCCAAGCGTCCGGATTGCCGCGTGGGCTGGCGGGGCTGGCGGTGTGCATATCGCGGGGCTGGATGAATTCGGGTCGGTAAAAACCATGGATACCTATGGCCGGATTTACGAGGTCTCCGCGATTATCGGTTCGGGCAACCGCGCGGGCGTTGACATGCCGTGGGGCACCGCGCCGGTTTACGGGCATTTCGGGCTGGATCTGGACGGGGCGACGGGCAGCGTGGTGCGTATTGAGTCGGTCGAGATCAACGACGTGACCTCGTATTTCCACCGCAAACTGATGCACTGGGTCGATGTGCGGGACTACGGCGCAATCGGGGACGGGGTCACGGATGACATCAAGGCATTTGAGGCAGCAGATGCGGCGGCGGAGGCGAGCGGGCGCGAGTTGTTGATCTCGGCTGGCACATATTACCTGTCGGTACACTGCACACTGAACGCGCGTTGCCGGTTTGAGGGCACGATACTGCTGCCCGACAATAAGCGGTTGCAACTGACGCATAACTTCGATTTGCCGACCTATGTGGATGCGTTCGGGGATGAAACCTTGGGATTCAAAAAGGCGCTTCAGGCGTTGTTCAACTTCACCGATCACGAGTCGCTGGACATGGGCGGCATGCGTATCCAGCTTGATGAACCGATTGATGTGCACGCGGCCGTTGGCAACAAGGACACCTTCGCCAACCGCCGTGTGTTGCGTAACGGCCAGCCTGAAGTGAATGCGGGTTCGGCGTGGAATACCGAGGCGTTTACCAGCACGGCGACATACTCAAGTAGCGACCAGTTGGTGCTCAGCAATGTGGTTAACATTGCGTCTATTCCCGTCGGCTCGCTGGTGACGGGGGCTGGCGTTGGCCGCGAGATTTATGTGCGGGACAAGGACGTGGCGCTGGGCACGATCACGCTTAGCCAGCCACTGCATTCCGCGCCAAGTTCGCAGACATACACGTTTGTTCGCTTCAAATACCTGCTCGATTTTTCCGGCTTTGCCAGCCTTCAGCGCTTCCAGATAGAGAACGTTGAGTTTGGCTGTTTTGGCGATGCCAGCGGCATCATGCTGCCCAAGAGCGGGATAGCGTGGCATATTCGCGATTGCTGGTTCACGAAGCCGCGCGACCGTGGGATTACGTCGATTGGCAAGGGCTGTAATGGTATCTCGATTCACGACAACGAATTTTTGTCTAATGAATATAACACCTTGGTCCAGTATCGCACGACGATTGCGTTCAATACCAACAGCAATGACATCAAAATTCGTAACAACCGAGCGGTGCGGTTTCTGCACTTCGGGGTGCTGAACGGTGGCGGACATATTATTTCTGGCAACCATTTTTGGCAGGGCGATGGGTCGGTGGACGGCGAGCGCTCGGCGGGGATTGTGTTGACGCAGAAGAATTGCAAGACGACGTTCTCGGCCAACTATATCGATAATGCGTGGATCGAGCTGAACAATGAACACGACGTTAAGGCCAATGCGACGGGCAGCACGCGCCCGTTCGGCACCTTGACGTTGACGGGGAACATTTTTACCGCCGGTGATACGCCGACCTGGTTCACATATATCCGGCTGGCTCCGTTCGGGAACAACCACACAATCGACGGAATTTCGGTGATCGGGAACACGTTCAAGACTATCGGCGGCGGTGTGATTACGCGGGTTGAGGGGGTGGATACATCCGAGGGCTCGCTCAACCATAGTGTCACGAAAGCGGTAACATTCGAGGGTAATTCGTTTGAAGAGGTGCTGGAGCGCACGGAAAGCCCTGCGGTGGTGCGGGTAACAAAAACCGGAGTTTCGAACAGCTGGTCGGTGGATTTGTCAGCAAAACTGCCGTTCGGAGGGCAGGCCTTGGGCGTCGATGCGGTGATGCCGCAGGGCGATATCCTGAACAGCAGCGGGGTGGCGCAGTACATCACGCCAACAGCGCAACTGGCGGGGAATAGCAATGTTTCGATCAAGTGGGGGGCGAGCGTGAAAGGCACGGTGCATTTGATCGCGCGGGTCGATTTGCCCTCTTAGGGTTTGGTCTTTGGGGCTTGTGGGAGTAGGATGGTTCCAACGAAGGAGGACGCCATGGCGACTATTTCCACAGACCGCAAGTTGCAAACGGTTATCACGACATTCGAGGTGAACCCCGGCACCTGTCAGGATTTGCTCGACGAACTACGGGCCACCTGTGACGAGTTTATCAGCAAGCAGCCGGGTTTCATCTCGGCTGCTTTGCATGTGAACGACGCACAGACGCGGATCGCGAATTATTCCCAATGGGAAAAGCGGGAGGATTTCATGGCAATGCTGCGCTCCGACGGGATGCGCGCGCGGAGCCGGAGGATCAACGAGATGTGCAAGAACTTCGAGCCGGTGATGTATGACGTGGCTTATTGTTCGGGAGGATAGGCGGATTGCGCCCTGGACCTGATCCGGGGCCGCGTGGTTTTCCAAGAGGTCCCGCATCAAGGTGCGGGACAGCACGCGGTTTAGGACAATCGACCACGGTTTTCGGCGGTTTTGGCCGACGAACCATCACAATTCTCGGTGTGTAGGGTGCGTGGTCCCCACGCACCGTTTTGTTGATATGGTGGACGGTGCGTGGAAACCACGCACCCTACGGGTTTCTATTTATCGTAAGGGGGCAATCGGTTTGCCCATTTAT